>CALFOF010000327.1 GCA_937919075.1 uncultured Cyanobium sp.
CAGCCCCAACATCGCCAAGGAGATGCACGTGGGGCACCTGCGCTCCACGATCATCGGCGACGCGCTGGCGCGGGTGCTGGAGTTTCGCGGCCATCCGGTGCTGCGGCTCAACCACGTGGGCGACTGGGGCACCCAGTTCGGCATGCTGATCACCCATCTCAAGCAGGAGGCGCCCGAGGCGCTCACCACCGCCGATGCGGTGGACCTGGGAGATCTGGTGGCCTTCTACCGCCAGGCCAAGGCCCGCTTTGACAGCGACGACGTCTTCCAGACCCGCTCACGCGAGGAGGTGGTGAAGCTGCAGAGCGGCGATCTGATCAGCCGCCGTGCCTGGCAGTTGCTGTGCGATCAGTCGCGCCGTGAATTCCAGCGCCTCTACGACGCCCTCAACATCCGCCTTGAAGAACGGGGCGAATCCTTCTACAACCCTTATCTGGAGGCGGTGGTGGCGGACCTGACCGCCGCCGGGCTGCTGGTGAGTGATGGCGGCGCCCAGTGCGTGTTTCTTGAGGCGGAGGACGGCAGTGCCAGCAAGGCCCCGCCGGTGATCGTGCGCAAGAGCGACGGCGGCTTCAATTACGCCACCACCGACCTGGCCGCCATCCGCTATCGCTTTGCGGCGCCTCCCGCAGGCGATGGGGCGTGGCGGGTGATCTACGTGACCGATGCGGGCCAGGCCAGTCATTTCGCCGGTGTGTTCCAGGTAGCCCGCCGCGCCGGCTGGATTCCCGAGGGCGGGCGGCTGGAGCATGTGCCTTTCGGGCTGGTGCAGGGGGAAGACGGCAAGAAGCTCAAGACCCGCGCCGGCGACACGGTGCGGCTGCGCGAGCTGCTGGATGAGGCGGTGGAGTGCTGCGAGGCGGATCTGCGTCGCCGGCTGGCGGCGGAAGAACGCCAGGAAGAGGAGTCTTTCGTCACTGAGGTGGCCACCACCGTGGGCCTGGCAGCAGTGAAGTACGCCGACCTCAGCACCAACCGGATCACCAACTATCAGTTCAGTTTCGATCGCATGTTGGCGCTCAGCGGTAACACCGCCCCCTACCTGCTGTATGCGGTGGTGCGGATCGCCGGCCTCGCTCGCAAGGGTGGCGCCGGGGCGGATACGGCCGCCGGAGCTGCCGGCGCGGAGCTGCCGGCGGTGCTCAGCTTCAGCGAGCCGCAGGAGTGGGCGCTGGTGCGGGAGCTGCTCAAGTTCGACGGCGTGATTGCCGAAGTGGAAGAAGAACTGCTGCCCAACCGGCTGTGTAGTTATCTGTTCGAATTGAGCCAGATGTTCAACCGCTTCTACGACCAGGTGCCAGTGCTCAAGGCGGAGGAACCGGCGCGGAGTTCGCGTCTGGCGCTCTGCCGCCTCACCACCGCCACCTTGAAGCTGGGGCTAGGGCTGCTCGGCATTCCCACCCTGGAGCGGATGTGAGCAGCTACAGAGCTCTGGCGAGATAATCCTCCTGGAGGATGTACATGCGTTTCACATCGCGGTAGCGGCCTTCGATGAAGAATTCGCCCACCAGGTGGCCCTCCTCGGCAAAGCCGCATTGCTGGTAGAGATGCAGGGCCTTGGTGTTATCGACGGCCACGGAGAGATAGATCTTGTGCAGATTCAAGATGGTGAAGGAGTAATCGAGCGCTTTGTGGATGCAGAAGCGAGCGAAGCCTTTGCCTTGGTGATGCGGCGCGATGATGATCTGGAATTCGGCGCGGCGATGGATGTAGTCGATCTCGATCAACTCCACCAGCCCAATCAGTTCCTTCTCCCTGGTTTCCACCACGAAGCGGCGCTCGGCGTTGTCGTGGATGTGCCGGTTGTAGAGCTCCTCAAGCTCATCGAAGGATTCGTAGGGCTCTTCAAACCAGTAAGCCATCACGCTTCTGTTGTTCACCTGATCGTGGATGAATCTCAGATCGCCGCGCTCAAGGGCCCTTAGCACCAGATCGGTTTTTGTCACCCGCCTCGATTCCCCTTGCAGGCGTTGAGTCTGCTCCCCATCTCCAGCTTGAACAGCCTTTGTGTCCCATTGGCGCCAGGGTCATCTGTGGCCGCCGCCGCTTGGCGAGCTTTGGTTGTGCGCGAGAGGCACCGCCTGCGAGGACACCGCCTGCGCAGCCCAGCCAGGGTCGTGTCTGGAGCCTCTTTAAGCTCTTGCTGGTGGATGGTTTCCCTCGCTGTGACTCCGCTTCTGTGATCAGCCCCAGCCCCAGCCCCAGCCTCAGACCCGGCCTCGGCCCCGGCGAGCGCTCGTCCGTTTCCGCCGGCCCACCGGCCCGTCCGGAGGTGGAAACGCTCACGGCCTACAGCGCACCGCTGGAGGGGCGCCGCGGTCTGCTGCGGCTTGACTTCAACGAGAACACCGTCGGGCCCAGCCCGAAGGTGGTGGAGGCGGTTCGCGCCATCCCGGCCGATCACTACGCGATCTATCCCGAATACGACGGCCTGCGGGAGGCTCTCATCGCCGCGCTCAGCGCCGAAGCTGCCCCCGCCCCCGGGTCCGGGTCCGCTGCAGCCGCCGGCCCTGCTGCTGGCCCCAGCACCCTCACCCCCGCCCACATCGGCCTGTTCAACGGGGTGGATGAGGCGTTGCACGCCGTGTTCCATGCCTACGGCGCCGCCGGCGATCGGCTGCTCACCACCAGCCCCACCTTCGGCTACTACACCCCCTGCGCCCGCATGCAGGGCATGGAGATCGAAGCAATCCCCTACCGGCTGCCCGATTTCGCCTTCCCGTTCGAAGAGATCCAGGCGGCGCTGGGCGGCTCATCCTCCCTTGCGGCCCTGGGCGGCTCAGCCCCGCGGCTGCTGTTGATCTGCAATCCCAACAACCCCACCGGCACCCGGCTGGCGCCGGAGCGGGTCCTGGCGCTGGCGGCCGCTGCCCCCAACACGCTGGTGGTGGTCGATGAGCTCTACGAGGCCTTCACCGGCGACAGCGTGCTGCCCCTGCTGCTGGCTGCGGTAGAGGGGGCCACAGCAGGTGCGGCCGCTGAGACCACAACTGGAGCGGCCGCGGCAGCAGAAAGCGATCCCTTCGCGGCCTTCCCGAACCTGCTGGTGCTGCGTTCGCTGGCGAAAACCGCCGGGCTGGCCGGGCTGCGCTTCGGTTTTGCGGTGGGTGCACCGGCGCTGGTGGATCGGGTCAGCCGGGTCAGCGGCCCCTATGACGTCAACAGCTTTGCCGTCACCGCCGCCCATGCGGCCCTGGCTGATCAGGCCTACACCGACGCCTATGTGGCCGAGGTGCTGCGGGCGCGGGCCTGGTTGCTGCAGCACCTGGTGGCCGCCGGGGTGCGCCACCACGCCGCCGGCGGCAACTACCTGCTGCTCTGGCCGAAGCGGCCGGAAGCCGAGGTGGAGGCCGAGCTGCGGGCGGCGGGCATTTTGGTGCGCTCGATGGCCGGCAAGCCGCTGATCGATGGCGCCTTGCGGGTGAGCCTGGGCACCAGCGAGCAGATGGCCACCTTTTGGGCGGCCTACCGGCACATCGAGGCCCTCGGCTGAAGCCCGGCGATCAGCGGGCTTTGCCGGCGGCCGGTTCCAGCACCGTGATCGGCTTGCCCATGGTGCCCGCGTACACCATCGCGATCTCAGCCGGTTCGGTGCCGTTGTTGGTGCCGTAATGGGGCTGATCCACCATTTCGATGATTCCGTCGCCTGCCTTCAGCTGCAAGCGGGCGCCCCCTTCACCGATCACCAACAACTGGCCGCGGATCAACATCCCGGCATTGATCACCGGATGGTGGTGCATCGGCAGCTTCAGCCCCGGCGGGATGGTGATGTGCAGCACGGTGATTTCCGGTTCGCCTTTCGGATAGGCGGATAGGCGGGCAGGCGTGTGCCATTCCAGGCCTCGCTGGATTTCACCAGGGTGCGCACCTTCGCGCCGGTCGGTTCCCCATCGGCGAGGGCGGGCGGCACAGACAACAGCAGGCTGCCGCCGAGCAGCAGCAGGGCTAGCCAGCTGCGGCGGCTGTGCCGTTTCAGCCGAACCGACTGGAGCTGTGCGCCTTGAACCTGCAGGGACATTGAGAGGGAGGACATCATTCGCTGGGCAGTCTGGGGGCTCCTTTGCCCGTTTGCAGACCCGCGCACGGCCATAGCCTGCCCTTGCTCTGATCCCGTACCCGGCTGCCGTGGATTTCACCGCCGATCTCCCCGTCGTGCAGATCCGGCGCACGGTGATGCGCCGGGCCCTCCTTTCCACGGCGATCTCGCCGCGGGTGGCCCTGGCCATGGGCAACGAGCCACTGTTGCTGCGCTACACGATCGGTTTGTTTGGCTATGGGCTGATCGGTTGCGCGGTGACCGATGCCGCGAGCTGCCTGCAGCGGTTGGCGGAGCAGCCCTATGGCCTGCTGGTGTGCTCCGACAGCCTCGAAAGCGGTGACGTGCTCAGCCTCACCGCCACCGTGAAGGAGCGGTATCCCTCCGTGAAGGTGATTGTGATCAGCACGGGCGTCGCTGTTGATCCCGCCCTGGTGCGGGCCGCCTGGATCGATGGGCTGGTGGCGGAGTGCGACATGACCTTCCACAGCGGCGCGTTGCAGCGGGCGGTGCTGAAACCTGCCGCCTGCCGAGCCAACGGCGCCGCCACCTTCAGCCTCGGCGCCACCGGCGGCACCCGCACGTTCCTGGCGCTCAGTGATGGGGTGGCCGGCTTCCAGGCTGTCAACGACGCCATCGTGGAGATCAGCGGCTTCAGCGGTTCGCTTGCGGCCCTGGCGATCGTGTGACGGGTGCGGCCTGCGGTGTTCATGCCTTTCTGAGCTGGATGGAGTAGTTTGTAAGATGGAAAGAATGTTGAACTTAATTCGGTGCCCCCAGCCGCCAAAACTGCTCTGATCACAGGCATCACCGGCCAGGATGGCTCTTATCTAGCCGAGCTGCTGCTGGAGAAGGGTTATGTGGTGCACGGCCTAAAGCGCCGCGCCAGCAGCTTCAACACGGCCCGCATCGATCATCTTTATCAAGATCCCCATGAAGCGGATCCGCGGCTCACGCTGCACTACGGCGATTTAACGGATAGTACGAATCTGATCCGGATCATCCAGCAGGTGCAGCCTGATGAGATCTATAATCTCGGCGCTCAGAGCCATGTGGCCGTGAGCTTCGAGGCGCCGGAATACACCGCCAACAGTGATGCCCTGGGCACATTGAGGATCCTGGAGGCTGTGCGCATGCTGGGGCTCAGCGCAAAAACCCGCATCTACCAGGCCAGCACCAGCGAGCTTTATGGGCTGGTGCAGGAAATACCGCAGAAGGAAAGCACACCCTTCTATCCCCGTAGTCCCTATGGGGTGGCCAAGCTTTATGCCTATTGGATCACGGTGAATTACCGGGAAGCCTACGGCATGTATGCCTGCAATGGGATTCTGTTCAACCATGAATCACCACGGCGCGGTGAAACTTTCGTTACCCGCAAGATCACGCGCGGCTTGGCACGCATCAATGAAGGCCTGGAGGATTGCCTTTATATGGGCAATATCGATTCGCTGCGTGATTGGGGCCACGCCAGGGATTATGTGGAGATGCAATGGCGGATGTTGCAGCAGGAAGGGCCGCCGGAAGATTTCGTGATTGCCACGGGCCGGCAGGAAACGGTGCGGCACTTCATTGAGCTGGCGGCGTCGGAGCTGGGCTGGGGGGCGCTTCAGTGGAAGGGCACCGGCACCGAGGAGATCGGCAAGCGCAGCAGCGGTGAAGTGGTGGTGCGCATCGACCCGCGCTATTTCCGGCCGGCGGAGGTGGAAACGCTACTGGGGGATCCCACCAAGGCCCGCGAAAAGCTGGGCTGGACGCCCACCAGCACGCTCGAAGAGTTGGTGGCCGAGATGGTGGCAGCCGATAAGGAGGAAGCGCGCAAGGAGGCGATCCTGCGGCTGAAGGGCTTCAAGGTGGTGGGGTCGATGGAGAACCCGCCCACCAATCCGGCGGTGGCGCAGGCTCACGGAGGCCAGGTCTGATGCGCACTAAATTTGCATCGCGCAAGCCTCCGAGCATGCGCACCACCCTGGAGCTGCCCGATCTGCTGTTTGCGCGATTGAAGGCGCCACCGGCCAACTTGCCGCGATTGGCAGGACCACTGGCCATCGAGGTCGAGCAGCTCAGCAACGCGGCGCTTTTCGAGCTGCTCGACACGTGAGCACAAGGACTGCCCTGGAGTTAGTCCGCCCGGTGTGCCATCCGAAGCTGATGGGCCCAGCGGTGAAGAGTGCCGCCGAAGCGTCTGCCCTGCCGGAGCAAGGGGGCTGGGAGGTGTTTTACCAGCCGTTGCGCGTTGGAGTTGTGCCGGCCAGGCTCTGCACCAATGCCTATCTGACGGCCCTGGCGATCGCCAATGGCTGGCGGCTGGAGAGGCTGGCGCTGCGATGAGCTCAGCCACCACCCTGATCACCCCAGCCGACCGCGTCTTCGTGGCAGGCCACCGCGGCATGGCTGGCGGCGCGATCGTGCGGGCACTGCAACGCGCCGGCTACGGCGATGGGGCCCAGGGCGGCGCCCTGCTCACCGCCAGCCGCGAGCAGCTCGATCTGCTCGATGGCGCGGCGGTGGCCGCCTGGTTTGCGGAGCACCAGCCCACGGTGGTGGTGCTGGCGGCCGCGAAGGTGGGCGGCATTGCGGCGAACAGCAGCTACCCGGCTGATTTCCTGCTCGACAACCTCAAGATCCAGATCCATGTGATCGAAAACGCCTGGCGCAGTGGCGTGCGGCGCTTGTTGTTTTTAGGCAGCAGTTGCATCTATCCAAAGTTCGCCGATCAGCCGATCCGGGAAGAAGCGCTGCTCACCGGGTCGCTGGAGCCCTCCAACGAGTGGTATGCGATCGCCAAGATCGCCGGCATCAAGCTGTGTGCGGCGCTGCGGCTCCAGCATGGCTTTGATGCCATCAGTCTGATGCCCACCAATCTCTATGGCCCGGGCGACAACTACCACCCCACCAACAGCCATGTGCTGCCGGCCTTGATCCGGCGCTTTCATGAGGCCGCCACAGCGAAGGCTGAACGGGTCACCTGCTGGGGCAGCGGCACGCCGCTGCGGGAATTCCTGCACGTGGATGATCTGGGCGAAGCGTGCGTGTTTGCGTTGGAGCGTTGGCAGCCCGGGCCGGAGGAGCTGCAGTTTCTGAATGTGGGCACGGGCGTGGATCTCACGATCCGTGAGCTGGCGGAAGCGGTGGCCGCCGCCACGGGCTTTGAGGGCACGATCGATTGGGACACCACCAAGCCCGATGGCACCCCAAAAAAGCAGCTGGATGTGAGCCGCCTGGCGGCCCTGGGTTGGCGCGCCCGCATACCCCTGGCGGAGGGCCTGGCCGGCACGGTGGCCGAATTCGCCAGCAGCGGCAGCGTCCGGCTGTAGGTGGATGGCTGTGTTGGGGTGGTCCGGCTTCTGGACCAGCCATGCCGCCCTGGCTGTTTGCACACCGCAAGGCGCGCGCGGCAATCGCGATTTCGATCGATTTCATGGCTTGCATTGGCTGCCACTGCCATGACTCTTCATTTCTTATAGCTGTCACATCCCGGGCGCCAGCCCTCAACCCCAAAGACCCCTCACCAACCCCACCACGCTCACTGCAACACCAGAATCTGCGTGGCATCACTCAAGGGAGCCCCCAGGATCACCGTGCGGCCAGGGCGCTGCACGGGGGTGCCGGGCATGGCGTCGAGGAAGGGTTTCACGTCGCCCTGATCGCAGCCGGCGGGGGTGGTGCCGCTCACGTATTGCACCGGGATCACACGACGCGGTTGCAGGTCGCGCACCACTTCGGCGGCTTCGGCGCCGGTGTACACCTTGGCGCCGCCACCCACGCCGATGATCAGCACATCGGGCTTGCCGAGCAGAACGCGGTCTTCCGGTTTCAGCGGTGCGGCGGTGCCGCCGAGGTGGGCGATCTCCAGGCCTCCCTGCTTCCAGCGCCACAGCGTGGCCATGCCGAAGCGGCGGCCGCCGAGGCGGTCGTGGGGAGCGGCGAAGCCTTCGATGCGCAGCCCCGCCACCCGGTAGGAGCCCGGGGTGACCAGGAAGCGGCCGGTGGCCACCGGCGCCCCCTCATCCAGCAGGCGACTGCTGGCCAGGATCACATCGGCGCGCACGCGCGGTTCGCTCAGCCCGGCGGCGCAGCCCACCGCCTTGAATGGATTGAGCAGCACGGTGGCGCCACCGCCACGGATCAGCAGGGCGCTGTGGCCGTAGCTGGTGATGCTCACCCCACCGGCGGCATGGCCGGCCAGCGGCACCGCCAGGGCCAGGCCCCCCACCAGCAGCTGGGCAAGCAAGCGGCGCCGGGACGATGCCGGTGCCGGGGAGTCGGACGCCATGGGCTGCATTGCGCCCCGATGGCGCCGGATCTTGGCGGAACCTAGCAGTGCTGCCGGGGCAAGCCCTAGCGGCTGGTTCCGCTCGTTGTGCTGGCGGCCTGCCGCAGGAAATTGGCCAGCAGCTGGTGGCCGCTCTGGGTGAGCACGCTCTCCGGGTGAAATTGCACCCCCTGCAAGTGGCGGTGCTGCCGGTGCCGCAGGCCCATGATCGTGCCGTCCTCGAGCCAGGCGGTCACCTCCAGGCAATCGGGCAGGCTTTCGCGTTCGGCGATCAGGCTGTGGTAGCGGGTGGCCGTGAGCGGGTTGGGCAACCCCTCGAACACCCCCGCCTCCCCATGCAGCACCGGCGAGGTTTTGCCGTGCATCAGCTCATGGGCACGCACCACCTTGCCGCCGTACACCTGTGCCAGGCACTGATGCCCCAGGCACACCCCCAGGATCGGCACCGTCGGCCCCAGCGCCGCCAGCACCTCCAGGCACACCCCCGCCTGATCCGGATCACCGGGGCCTGGCGAGATCAGGATCGCGGCCGGCTCCAGCCGGCGGATCTGCTCCAGCGTGAGCGCGTCGTTGCGTTCCACCCGCAGCTCGGCCGCCAGCGGGTGCTCCGTCGCCAGTTCGCCCAGGTATTGCACCAGGTTGAAGGTGAAGCTGTCGTAGTTGTCGAGAACGAGAAGCATCCCGGCTGCCGGACCAACTGCCATTCAACCCACCCGCGCCAGGGAGCGGCGGATTTGTTCGGCGCGGCGTTGCCGGGACGCCTTCAGAGCCGCAGGAGCAGGGCCGGCACCAGCAGCAGCGCCGCGATCAGCACGGCAGCCAGGGCCGCCACCAGCACAGCGGCAGCGGCGCAATCCTTGGCGATCTTGGCCAGTGGGTGGAAGCGGCGCCCGATCGCCAGATCCACCACCGACTCGATCGCCGTGTTCATCAGTTCCAGCACCAGCACCGCCGCCACTGTGAGCACCAGCACCGCCAGGCGATCGAAGCTCAGCTGCAGCCACAACCCCAGGCCGAACACCACTGCGCCGGTGATCACGTGGATGCGGAAGTTGCGCTGGCTGATGAAGCCGTAGCCCAGCCCCTGCATGGCATAGCGCAGGCTCAGCGGCAGATCGCCGGCCACCCTCCACGCGCCGCCACGGCGCCGGCGGCAGCGGCGAGGCGCTTCACTCGCCATCGGGTCGGAGGAGCGTGGCAGCAACGTGGTCATGGGCGCCGCAACTCTTGCCTGCGTCGAACCTTACCGCTGGTTTCCGGTGCAGGCTCCCCCGCCGGTCACGGCTCGCACACCAAGCCAATGCTGCCGCTCCCTGCTGGCGCCGCCGCAGCGGTGGCCTCCAGCAGCTGGTCCTGACGGGCAAGCATGGCTTCGAGGCGGGCGTCGTCGGGGTGGTCCCAGCCCAGCAGGTGCAGCAGGCTGTGGCTGGCCAGCCAGGTGAGCTCCCGCGCCAGGCTCTGGCCCGCCGCCTCTGCCTGCCGCGCGGCCGTTTCCACCGAGATCACAATGTCGCCCAGCTCCAGCGGCTCGCCGTCCTCGCCGTCTTCGCCGCCGCCGACCGGCAGCGGCGGCGCCTCCTCCTGGGCCGCGAAGGCCAGCACGTCGGTGGGGCCCTCCTGCTGGCGCCAGTCGGCGTTCAGCTCCGCGATCGCCGCATCGCCCACCAGGGTGAGACCGAGGCTGTAGGAGCTTGCCGCCAGCGCGGGCGGCAGTTCCCCCTGCAGCTGCGCCAGCCATTGGCTCAGCGCCCCGTGCCACAGATCGGCGCCGGCCAGCGGATCGGCCAGATCCCCGGCGGCGGTCAGCAGATCGGCCGGCAGGTCGTCGTCGCTGGCGAAGGCCAGGTCGAGGTCGGGCAGGAGCGGTGTGTTGCCCAGGGCGGCTGGCCGTGTCATTGGGGCAGGGTGGGGCGGCCGAACCAGGCCAGCAGCAGCAGCAGAGAGCTGAGCCCCACGGCGGTGAGGCCGAAGTGCAGCAGGCTTTGACGCCCCTTGCGCACCATGTTCCGCATCGCCAGCTTCACGAAGCTCGGCGGCGGCACCGCCGGGGCTGCGGCGGTTGTGGTGGCGGCGGCAGGGGTTGTGCCCGAGGCGTCGGGGGGGCTGCTTTCAGGCATCTGGGGATCGGCCATCGGGGGATCTACGGGGCTCAGGCGGCCTCATCGGCGGCGATCTCCACACCCTGGCGCAGCAGCGCCTGGATGAAGGGATCGAGATCGCCATCCATCACCCCCTGCACATCGGTGGTTTC
>CALFOF010000328.1 GCA_937919075.1 uncultured Cyanobium sp.
AAGGGGATCTGCTGCGTACCCCTGTGCTGCCTGGCCTCGGCGCGTACCGGCTGGCCTGCGCCGAGCCGGGCTCCTGGATCTTCACTGACAACGAAACCAACACCGAGCGTTTGTACCAGCAGCCCAACCGGCGGCCGTTTCAGAAAGACGGCTTTCACCGTTATGTGGTCGAGGGGGAGGAGGGGGCCATCAACCCCGCCCAGCGGGGCACCAAGGCGGCCCGCCTGTTGCGGCGCACCCTCGCCCCGGGGGAGACCTGGGTGGTGGACCTCCGCCTGTGGGCGGGCATGCAGCCGGCGGACTTCGGCGCGGTGTTTGAGGCCACGCATCGGGCGCGCGAACAGGAATGGAGGGCTTACTTCGAGCACTGCGTGCCGGGTCTGGACGACGACGACTGCAGCATTCACCTGGCGGGCGCCGCTGGATTGCTGTGGTGCAAGAAGTACTACAGCTGGGACGTGGAACGCTGGCTGGAGGGGGATCCGGGCCAGCCGGTGCCGCCGCCGGAGCGCTTCAGGAGCGCCAATGCGGCCTGGCGGCGCCTGCATGTGGAAGATGTGATCTCCATGCCCGATTCATGGGAATACCCCTATTTCTGCCAGTGGGATCTGATGGTGCATGCCGTGGCCTTTGCCGGCTTCGATCCGGCCACCGCCAAGGAGCAATGCATGTTGCTGCGCAGCCCCCGCTTCACGGCACCCAACGCCCAGACCCCCGCCTACGAATGGGCTCTCTCCGATCCGAACCCACCGATCGGCGCCTGGGCGGCGATGCGTGTGTATCAGATCGACCGCAAGCAGAACGGTGAGCCGGACATGCCCTTTCTGCGGGCAGCGCTGCGCAAGCTGTTGCTGGAATATGGCTGGTGGGCCAACCGCAATGACCGTTCCGGCGACAATGTATTTGAGGGTGGATTCCTCGGGCTCGATAACATCGCCGTGTTCGATCGGCGCTTTCCACTGGCCGACGGCAGCCACATCGGTGAAAGCGATGGCATCGCCTGGATGGCATCTCTGAGTCTGAATCTGCTCAACATCAGCGTTGAGCTGAGCGTGAGCGAGCCTGAGTATGCCGATCTGTGCGAGCGATTCGTCTATGATTTTGTGCAGCTTAATCTCACGCTCAACACCCCCACAGGCAACAAATTTCTGAACTGGGATGAGCAGGATGGCTTCTATTACGACGTGATCAAGCGGCCCGATGGCAGCACCGACTTCCTGCGCAGTCGCTCGATCGCGGGCCTGATCCCACTGCTGGCGGTGGCCAGTTTCGATCAGGAAACATTGGCGCGGTTGCCGGTGCTGGATGTGAAGAACAGCTTGGCGTGGTACACCCACGAGCGCACCTCCCCCTCCTGGGTGGAAACGCACCTCGGCCGGCGCCACAACGACCGGCTCCTGTTTTCCCTGGTGCCGGCGGACCGGCTGCACCGCATCTGTGAGCGGCTGTTCGATGAGGCGGAATTCCTCTCTCCTTATGGCATCCGCTCCCTGTCGAAGGTGTATGAAACCGCACCCTTCTGCTATACCGAAGGTAGTGAATCAGATTGCCTTTTCTATTCTCCGGCAGATAGCCCGGTGGCCATGTTTGGTGGCAACTCCAACTGGCGCGGGCCTGTGTGGATGCCGCTCAATTATCTGCTGATCGAATCTCTGCAGAAGTTCGGCCACTTCTACGGCGACAGCTTCATGGTGGAGTTTCCCACCGGCTCGGGCGTGTGGCTGAGCCTCTGGGATGTGGATCTGTTTCAGCAGAACCCCCACTGGTGCGATCTGATCCAGTTCCATGAATATTTCCATGGAGACACCGGCCGTGGGGTGGGCGCCAGCCATCAGACGGGTTGGAGCGCGATCGTCTGCAAGATGATCAACCAGCTCTCCCAATATCCGGTGCCCTGAACACTGCATCGGCCTGTCTCTGCTTTCCTTTTCCGTCGCCACTCTCTCCGCCATGTCTGCCATCCCATCGGCCCGGATCCTCGACCCGTCGATCAACCTTTCTCCGCTCCCTGGTGCTGGGCAGCTGAACCCACCGGATGGCAGCCACGTGGATGTGCTGATCATCGGCAGCGGTGCCGGCGGCGGCACCCTGGCGCGGCACCAGGCCGGCAGTGGCCTCAAGGTGCTGGTGCTGGAGCGCGGCGATTGGCTCCCGCAGGAGCCGCAGAACTGGAGCGCTGAAGCGGTCTTTCAGCAGGGCCGCTATGTGTCAGCAGACACCTGGCACGACAAGCACGGCAAGGCCTTCCAGCCCGGCAGCCATTACATGGTGGGAGGCGCCACCAAGATGTATGGGGCCGCCCACTTCCGCCTGCGCGAGGCTGATTTCGGCGAGCTGATTCACCACGACGGCATCTCACCGGCCTGGCCGCTCGCTTACGACGTCTTTGAGCCCTATTACCAGCGCGCCGAACAACTGTTCCACGTGCATGCCCAACAGGGGGAAGATCCCACTGAACCCCGCCGCAGCGCCCCCTATCCCCACCCGCCGATCGCCCATGAACCGCGCATGCAGAAGCTGGTCGACGACCTGCGTGCCGCCGGCCTGCGCCCTTTCCACGCACCCAGTGGGGTGATGCTTGATGAGGCCAATCTGCCCTTCAGCCGTTGCCGCAAATGCAACCGCTGTGATGGCTTTCCGTGCCTGGTGCACGCCAAGGGGGATGCGGACGTGGTGGGCATCCGGCCGGCGTTGGCCGATCAGAACGTGTCGCTGCTCACCCGCGCCCAAGTGCAGCGGCTGCTCATCGATGCCAGTGGTGGGCGGATCACAGCGGTGGAGCTTCTGCGCGATGGCGAGCCGATGCGCTTCTCCGCCGATGTGGTGGTGGTGAGTTGCGGCGCTGCCAACAGTGCCCGGTTGCTGCTGATGTCTGCAAACGACCGCCACCTGGCCGGCCTGGCCAATGGCTCCGGGCAGGTGGGCGCAACTACATGTTCCATAACAGCACTTGATTACCCATAAGCCTCCGCAACCCTGAGAGCCGCCTCTATGACTGGCTTGCAG
>CALFOF010000329.1 GCA_937919075.1 uncultured Cyanobium sp.
GCGGGCTGGTGCAAGAGGCGATGACGGCCTATTCGCTCCCCGAGCCCCACTGGGTGATCAGTGATGTAGGCAGCCGCCTCGACCGGTTCTATCAAGGGGGATGGCAGCCATGCGCGGCATGGGAGCAGCACATCAGCCTGGCTTGGCATGGCTCTGTGGCTGGGGATCTTCAATCATTGTTTGAGGATCTTCCCCAGCTTGTGCTGCAGGAAAGCGATTGCCAAAGTGCCTACAAGCTCAGCTTTTATGTGCCCCTGGGCGTGAATCTTGAGGCCCTGAAACTGGCGATGCTGGAGCGGCTGGCCAGCCACGGTGCCACCTGCAGTTGGATTTACAGCGTGGATGAAGCGAAGGATATTGGCCTGCTCGATATATTGCCTGCCAACGCCACGAAATTGCACGCCGTTGAGTTTCTGATGCAGCGCGAGGGCTTTGATTGTGGCAGCACGGTGTTTGCCGGCGACAGCGGCAATGATCTGCCGATTCTGGCCAGCGCTGTGCCCGCCGTGTTGGTGGCCAATGCCCACACGGATGTGATCGCAGAGGCCACAGCTGCCGCGCGCCGCTGCGGCCATCTGCAAGCGCTTTATCTCGCCCGGGGCGGTTTCATGGGCATGAACGGCCACTACAGCGCCGGCATCCTGGAAGGGATTGCTCACTTTCACCCCTCGGTGGTGGGCTGGCTGCAGGAGGCGTGAGCCATTGAGGCTGTTCTGCCGCCCTGCGCTCGGCGCCGCCCCGGCATGGCTGCAGATCAGCTGTGCCGGGGCCCCAGCGATCGCGCTGCCCTAGCGTTCTTCAGGCCACTGTCCACAACGTTCAGCCACCTGCCGCTTCCAGTTGGCCGCCTCCGATCTGACGCTGCCGAGGGTGGGTCGGTTGCCGTCAGATTCTGTTCCTGTGTCGCTGCTCCCCTGGCGTTCCCACCTGGTCCGTGCTTCTGATCCCACGCCCCTGTGCTGCCCCTGGGATCCCGCTCTTTTGCTCCAAGCCACTGGATGGCACCGTTCCGGCTCAGAACCTTCCACGGCCTGAATCTCACCACGTTTGCGTGGGCCTCATGGTGATGCTTTCCCTCCTCGCTGCTGCCTGTTTCGGCCATGTATGAACAGATCGCCCATTCGCTACTCAATGCGATCCTTGATGATCTGAAGCCGGAAATTCGCCGTCAGGATCTGCGGCATTTCTACACACGGCTTGGCGCCAACTTTTTTGCGATTCATTCGCTGTTTTCCACCCTTTACGGCCATCGCGACGACTTCGCTGCGCAGATGCTGAAGTTGGTGGAAACGATGGCGAAGGGCTATATCGACCGATCGCCAGAATCTGAACAGCTCGATATGAGCCGGGAAACGGACCACAACTGGTTCCTTTCTCAGCAATGGATGGGCATGGCGCTCTACACCAATGGCTTCGCTGAAGATCTGGCCGACCTGAGCAACAAGGTTGAGTATTTCCGGGAGCTCGGTATCAACATGGTGCATGTGATGCCAATTCTGGAATGTCCCGTGGGCAAGAGCGATGGCGGCTATGCGGTCAGCAGTTTTCGAAGAATTGATCCTCGCGTAGGAGATCTTGAGGATTTTCAGGCATTGTCGGAGAAGTTCCGCGCCAACGGCATCCTGATGGTGCTGGATATCGTCCTTAACCACACCTCCGATGAGCACGTCTGGGCCTTGATGGCCAAACAGGGGGATCTCTGCCATCAGGATTACTACTATACGTTCCCAGATCGACGCATCCCTGATCTCTTTGAGCAGAGCATGCCGGAAATCTTTCCTGAAACCGATCCAGGCAACTTCACCTGGAACGAGGAGATGCAGCGCTGGGTGATGACGGTGTTCCATGACTATCAGTGGGATCTCAATTACAGCAACCCAGCTGTCTTTATTGACATGCTGGATATTGTGCTCTTCTGGGCCAATCAAGGCGTGGATGTGTTGCGGCTTGATGCCGTGGCATTCCTGTGGAAAAAGATAGGCTCCTCTTCCCAGAATGAGCACAAGGCGCACCTGATTCTGCAGTTGCTCAAGGATTGCTGTCAGGTCACCGCCCCAGGGGTGTTGTTCATCGCCGAAGCCATTGTGGCGCCGGTGGAGGTGGTCAAGTACTTCGGCGAAGACGCCATTGTGGCCAAGGAATGCGAGATCGCCTATAACGCCACGCTGATGGCCCTGCTCTGGGATGGAATCGCCACGAAGAGCACGCGGTTGTTGTCGGAAGGGATCAAGAGCCTGCCCACCAAGCTGGATCGGGCCACCTGGCTCAATTACGTACGCTGCCACGATGATATCGGTTTTGGCTTCAACGACAGCGACATTCGGGCGGCGGGCTACGACCCCTATGCCCACCGCCAGTTTTTGGTGGATTATTTCTGCGGCCTCTACGATGACACCGCCCGGGGCTTGGCGTTCATGCGCAATGAGGCCACCGGAGATGCACGCATCTGTGGCTCCCTGGCCTCATTGGTGGGGCTGGAATCAGCCCTGGAGCGGCAGGATAAGCAGCTTGTCCACAACGCGATTGATCGCATAGTGCTGCTGCATGGGGTAATCTTCTCCTTTGGTGGCATCCCCCTCATCTACAACGGTGATGCACTCGGCGTGCTCAATGATTACAGCTTCCGTGATGACCCTGACAAACAGGAAGACAACCGCTGGGTGCACCGCCCGAAGATCAACTGGCAGCAGGCCGAGCAGCGCAAGCAGCCGGGCACGGTGGAATTCGAGATCTTCACGGCCATGCAGCGCATGATTGCCATCCGCAAGCAAACCAGCGCCTTCGCTGACTTCAACAACCGCGAACTGCTGCCCGTGGCCAATGACCATGTGCTCTGTTTTCAGCGCGCAGACCTTCAGCAGGGCGCTAATAGTGTGCTGGTGCTGGCCAACTTCGATGCCAGCCCGCAGCAGGTGGAGCTCAACGATCTCTGCCGCACCGGCAGCTCCTTGGCCATCAATCCCCCTCTCCACAGCCACTGCACCTTCATTGATCTCTACACCGGCGAGGCGCCCACGCAGTTCGACGGCAGCATCGTGTTGAAGGGCTATCAGTTCTATTGGCTGCGTCAGCAGGGCTGACCGTTCCCATCACCCCCTCAGCACCGCCAATGGCCCCATCGTCTAGTCCGGCCTTTCTTCCAGCAGGGTGATCGGGTCGCCCACCGCCACCGGCCCGGGGGTGAGAACCGACAGGCGAATGCCGGCGATCACCTTGTTGTGGCGTGCCGTGGCCCGCAGGATCTCGATGTCTTCCGGCAGGCCGCACTGGGCCAGGGTGGTGATCACGCAGCGGGGGCAGGCGGTGTCCACCTGCAGCACAGCCCGCTGACCGATCCGCAGGCGGTGGCCCAGCCAGGCCTCCTCCACGAACCCTTCGTCGCCCTCCAGCGGCGCCATCAGCAGGTTGGGGCGGAAGCGCTCCACGGCGAAATCGAGGTCGGGTTCCAGCTGCCGCAGGCGGTCGAGCGTGGCGGTGCTGATCGCATGGATCGGGCAGGAATCGAAGAAGGTGCCGGCGGGCAGCACCAGTTCATTCACCACGTCCTGAAATTCCCGTTCCTGCACAGGCGGCCAGTACTGATCCAGGCTGGCC
>CALFOF010000330.1 GCA_937919075.1 uncultured Cyanobium sp.
CCCATCCGCACCCAGTCGCCAGCGCAGACGATCGAGCGCACTGAGGTTTCCAAGGTTGGCCGTTTTCTGAAACTACCCTGTCCGGCGACAATGAAGTTGGTCGGCCAAGGGGGTTGACGCGGGACAGATGGCTTCCAAGCGAGACAGAACCGCGATCCCAACAAGCTGACCGCCGCAGATGCCTGGTCCTGCGATGGCTGCGGCGGGCTCGGCTCTGGCCGTAACGCCGAACCCCACCCCGATGATCCAGCGGCACCCCATCGCCCTTCACTGGGCTCAGGGGATGGGGGCAACAACCGGCAAGGGCTGACGCGAGGACCTGACGGTCCCCCTGCCTGAGCTGCTGCAGCCGCTGGTTGGGGACGGTGTTCTACGCCGTTCCTGCCATGGAGCCGACTTCACTCCAACCTGCAACCACCGACGCTCAGCTGGCCGCCACGATCGAGGCCTGGCAGGTTGCTTGTGCCCGCGGCTGGCAAGAGCCTGAGCCGGAGTGCCTGCAGGCTGAACTCTCACTCCCGGCTGCCGACCAGGGCCTGCTGGGTTCGGCCTGGGATAGCTGGTCGTCCAACCCCTATCTGGACCGCCAGCAGGTGGAAGAGCAGCCGGGCTTCTATCCCTTTGAGGAGCCCTGAACGCGGCAGTTTCATGGCCGCTGCGCCAGACACCGCAGACCGTAACCCGGTGGGCAGGTCTGTTCTATTGCTGCGCCTTTGGGTCTGCGGCCAGGCCCGTCAAGGGCTGACGCGAGGGCCTGCGGCCCCATTGACGAACCCGGCCCCGGGTTGCGGGAGCGGTGTTCTTTGGCGCCTCAGCCATGAAAAGCCGCTCGTTCAAGATCACCTGCTGGAAGTGGCTTTACCGCCACACGCGTCAGCTGCGCTGGTTGGTGGGATTGATCTGGCCTCTGCATACCTTTCCTCACCGGCTTGCCCTTGAACTGGAACTGCGCCGCTGTGAAGCCAGCTGGGAGCAGTAGTTCCTGGGGGGCTGTCGCCCCCTTTTCTGGTCTCCTGGGACCGATCGTGCTGCTTGGTGTCCTGGTGGGGAACCCGCGCCTGCGGGCTCCGCTCCACCCGCTCGCGCCTGCTCGGGGTTTCGCTGCGCCCGCTCGTGGCGCGGGTGGGGGTTGCTGCTGGAAGTGGTTCTGAAGCTGGTTGAGGTGTCGAGCAGGCCGTAGCGGCTGAGCTCAGCGGTCGGGTCGTGTCACTCCCCGGTTGGTGTCAGCGCCTTGGCAGCGCGGTGGCTGGGGCCGGTGGTCTTGCGGGTGCACCTGCAGGGGTCTTGCTGGCACGGCACGCGGGTCGGAGGGCGTCGTGGGGCTGGCTTGGTCTTCCCCCGATGGTCCCTACGCGGTGCTGCGGGTTGGGGGGCGCGTCCTGCGCCAACCCCACGATGCGCCCTCTCTTTCAACGCGACCGCCTTGGGCACGTACCACCGCCGCTACGCCAACTTGATCGAGGCCGATGAGGCGCGCAGTGTGGCTCAGCTGGAGCTGGTGCGGGCCTTGATGGTGCGCCTGCCGAAGAACGCTCGCGGAGAAGCCCCCTGGACCCACCAGAGCCTGGATCAGGTCCGCCCAGAAGGCGGTAGCAGCTGGCTCGATGGCCTGGCCAGCCCAGACAACACGTCTGCCGAAACGGAAGAAGCGCGGGATCTGGGGCTGGAGGCCATGGTCGATCAGCTGCCCACCGCTCAGGCAGCGGCCCTGAGGCTCACGGTGCTGGAGGGGCTCAGCCTCCGCGAGGCCGCCAGGCAGCTCGGCATCAGCCCGATGACCGTGCAGCGGGCCCAGAAGAAGGCGCTGGCCACCCTGCGGGAGCAGGTTTCGGCCTGACGGCCGGCGGTGCAGCTCCGCTATCGCGGGCTGCACCGCTTATCCAGCAGCACAAGTGGGAAGGCGGCTGGGTTTTGTGCCAGGGATCGCGTGGATGTCCCCATTCCCCACGGGCCAGGAACACCTGCGGCGGTGGACAAGGGGGAGATCACCCAAAAACGGGGCCGCAGAGGCTCAGAACGCTGTGTTGACAGGTGTTTTGCCCGGGTGACGCGGCGGATAAAATTGCTTCAGGGGAAGCAAGGGTTGCTGTCGCCGCTTTCCCCTTGCTTCCTCTGATCAAGCAGATGGGTGAGTCCTTTCATTTGGGGTATGCGTAGGGCTTAAGAGCTGGCGGAAGGTTGTCAGCGGCGGGATGGAATCCAGGCGGTTATCGAGCCAGTACGTGCCGTGGAGCGCCCCCAAAAGGGAGCAGGTCAGCCCTCTGCCGGGCACAAACTGGCCGCAGGGATTTCAAGAGGCCAGTGATGCTAAGTCTTTTATGCAGACTCATTCCGCCTAAGCCGGGTTCGATCCCCGGGACCCCCATTCAATGAAAAACACCTGCTTTCTGCGGTGTGACCAACGCCCGTGCCCCTGGCACGGATGATGCCCCCCGCTGTATCCCTGCCGGATGCGGCCGTTGACACCGCCGCCGGCTCCGCCTAGGCAGAGGTCGGAGCCGAGCGGCTCCGCTGTGTCCTGCCCCGGAACCGATGAGCCTCCAGAGCCACCGCGACGAACTGGCCAGCACCGCCTGCGCCCTGGCGGCCCGGGGCAAGGGGCTGCTGGCTGCCGATGAATCCACTGGCACGATCGGCAAGCGCTTTGAGGCCATTGGTGTGGCCAATACCGAGGCGAACCGCCGCGCCTACCGCAGCCTGCTGGCCACTGCGCCCAAGCTGAGCGACCACATCAGCGGGGTGATCCTGTTCGAGGAAACCCTGTTTCAAGACAGTGTGGATGCGCTGGGTGAGCCGGGCGCGCCACTCGTGGAGCTGTTCAGCAGCCGCGGCATTGTGCCCGGCATCAAGGTGGACCAGGGGCTGGAACCGCTGGCGGGCGGGTTGCCGGGCGAGAGCTGGTGCACCGGCCTCAAGGGCCTGCAGGAGCGGGCAGCCAGCGCCTATGCGCGCGGCGCTCGTTTTGCCAAGTGGCGGGCGGTGCTGAAGATCTCTCCGGAGGGATCCCCCTCGGATCTGAGCGTGCGCGAAAACGCCTGGGGCCTGGCCCGCTACGCGCGCACCGTGCAGGAGGCGGGGTTGGTGCCGATCGTGGAGCCCGAAATCCTGATGGATGGTGACCACGACATCGAAACCACGGCCGCCGTGCAGGAATGGGTGTTGCGAACGGTGTACCGGGCCCTGAGCCACTGCGGTGTGTTCCTGGAGGGCAGCCTGCTGAAGCCGTCGATCACCATGCCGGGCATGGCCTGTGCCACCCCGCCCAGCCCCGAACTGGTGGCTGAGTTCACGCTGCGCACGCTGGAGCGCACCGTGCCGGTGAGTGTGCCGGCGGTGCTGTTTCTCTCCGGTGGCCTGAGCGAAGAGGAGGCGAGCGTGTATCTGAGCGGCATCAACCAAGCCACCACGCCAGCGCCGTGGCACCTCGGCTTCTCCTACGGCCGCGCGCTGCAGCAGTCGTGCCTGAAGCACTGGGCCGGCCATGACGTGGCCGCCGGCCAGCAGGCGCTGTTGGCCAGGGCCCGTGCCAACGGCCAAGCCTCCATGGGCCTCTATGTACCCGGCTCAGAACCCTCCGATGGTGCACCCTTGTTTGAGGCGAATTACAGCTATTAGGGGGAGAGGTGTGGTGTTGCTGGATTCTGGGATTGGCGAGTCTGGGGATTGCTTGGTGGATGGGTGAGTGGCAGGGCGTGAAGCCTCAGGCCGCGAGAGGAAGCCGTCTGCTGATTGCTTGAGACATTGACTTTCGCCCACTACCCAGCGCTCAATATCAGTTCACTCCCCTGCATTGCACATCCCTGCGGTGTGCCTTCGCATCGCTCTGTGGTGATAGAGCTGTGGACGAGCTGTCTACTTTTGCCTGAAGGGTTGGTCTGTGTGCATAGAGTGCCTGGCTCTATTTAATAGGGCTGGTGCGTTTGCTTATGCCAGGCATGATGCATGGATGAGATTGCCTTTGGCTGAGCTGAACGGATTGATGATTCAGCTTCGGTGTGATGGCAGGCTGTCGCTGTGGGCTCTTTTCTACGCAGCATGTTGCCTGTGGGCCATCTGCAGCGTGCTGCTTCAGTATCACGTCTTGCTCTGGCTCCAGGATCCAGGCATACCCCTGCTGATCTCTCGTCTCCCGCCCATGCAATCCAGCTTCCGGCTGTAACGGTGCAAGCGTGAGTCTGCTGCTGATCTTGGTGGCGCTCGGCGGCCGCCGTCATGCGGCCCTCGCGGGTGCGTTTGTGGTGAGG
>CALFOF010000331.1 GCA_937919075.1 uncultured Cyanobium sp.
AGAGGCGATCGTCATTTGCGGGGCGCGTCTGCGGGCGGGTGATGATGAGCGTTGGGCAAATCAACAGGCCCGCGTCAGCCCCTCATGAGGAAGGCCAGAGCAGCTCCTGTAAATTGGCTTGAGGGCGCCTTGGCATCTACCTAGTGAGCTCCATCTTCATTAGCTACAGCAGCGAAGACAACGGCTGGGCCGTGCGCATCCGCGATTGGCTGAAGGATGAGCAGAAGCAACGGCCTCAGGAGCAGCGCTTCCGATCGTTGTTTCTCGACTTTGATCCCGATGACGGCATCAAGGCCGGCGAGCGCTGGCGGGATCAGCTTTATGAGCACCTGCAGCTCTGCGCGGCGGTGATCGTGATCTGCAGCGAGGCCTATGGCCAATCGCAGTGGTGCCTGGCGGAGTTGGGGGTGGCGATGGCGTCGGGCAAGTTGGTGCTTCCGGTGCGTATCGTCGCTGGCATCACCCTCCCAAAGCTGCTGAGTGAAACCCAGGCCACGGCGCTGGCGGTGATTGATCTGGAGCAGGGGGCCGAGACCGGCTGGCAGCGCCTGCTGAAGGGCCTGGAGCCGCTGAGCTGGCAGAGCCGCCTGCCCTGGCCGCCGCCGGGGGAGCCTGGGGCTTCTCCGTTTCCGGGGCTTGAGCGCTTTGAGCGGCGCCAAGCGGCGGTGTTCTTTGGGCAGGACCGTGTGCTCCGCACCCTGCGAGAAACGATCAATCAGCTGCCCCAGCGCCAGTCCCGGCTGTTGCTGATCCTGGGCGCCTCGGGGTGCGGAAAGTCGTCGCTGCTCCGGGCGGGGCTGCTGCCCTGGCTGGAGGAGGCCGATAAGGGCCGCTGGATCGTGCTTGAGCCCTTCCGGCCGGAGGAGGATCCGGCGCCGGCCCTGGCGGCGGCGCTGCAACAGGCCCACCGAGCTCTTGCGTTACCGCTCCCCGCTGAGGTCGCCACCACGGTGGAGGCTCTGCACCATCAGCTGCGGCAGTTGCGGTTGCAGAGCGCTCAGCAGGATGCCCGGGTTGTGATCCCCATCGACCAGTTCGAGGAGGTGCTCGGCCGGGGCGATGCGCGCAACCCGTCAGTGGCCGCCGCCGCTGATGCCTTCCTGGCTCTTTTGGCGCAGTTGCTGGCGATGAAGAACAGCCAGGTGCTGATCATCGCCACCCTGCGCTCTGATTTCTTTGGGCAATTCCAGCTTCATCCCAGTGGCCTGCACGGCTGGGCTGGTGATCCGATCGCCCTTGGGCCGATGGATCCCTCGGGCTTCCGCCAGGTGATCGAAGGCCCTGCCCATCGGGTGGGGTTGCGGCTGGAGCCTGGGCTGAGTGATGCATTAGTGGCTGACACCGAAACCGGAGATGCCCTTCCCCTGCTGGCCTTCACCCTGGAGGAACTGTGGAAGCTGCGCGTAGCTGGTGCGGGTCTCACGCTGGAGCAGTACGAAACCTTTGGCCGCCTCCAAGGTGCCGTGCAACGCAAGGCCGATGCGGTGCTCACACAGAGCCTGCCCGCCCCGATGGCCGAGGAGATCGCGGCACTGCAGCAAGCGTTCGTGGTGCACCTGATCCGCCTCACGACCGACGGCCAGGCGGCGAAACAACCGGCCCGGCGCCCCCTATTGCCGCCAGCCAGCCTGCGGCTGGTGGAGCTGTTCGTGGAGGCACGGTTGCTGGTGAGTGGTGTCGGCGAGGCAGGTGATCAGGTGGAGATCGCCCACGAGGCGCTGCTGCGCACCTGGCCCACTCTGGTGGAGTGGATCGCTGCAGGGCGGGAAGACCTGCTGCAGCGGCTGCGGGTGCGGCGCCTGGCCGACGATCTCAAGCCTGAGGCACAGGAGAGCCAACGGCGCCAGGCGTTGGAGCAGTTGGCAGCACTGGCGGCGGCTGGAGGCAGTGAGGCGCGGGCGGTGGCGATGGAGGCAACAGAAACGCTCAGTGCGCTGTTGGCTTGGGTCGCTGCACCTGAGAAAGATCAGCAGAACGCGGTGATGGTTTCTGTCGCCGACCGTGAGGACGCGGCGTTGGTGTTGGCGCTGATCGGCGCCGAGGAGCCCCTGCGCCAGTGCCTGGCCAACCTGGAGGCGCCGGTAGCGCTGAGGCGGCGGGCAGCGGAGAGCCTGGGGCTGCTGGCGAAGCGCTGCGGTGAGAAGAGTCGGCGGCAGCGGATTGCCGATGAGCTGGAGGGTTGGCTGCGGAGTGAGCCTCTCAACCTGCTGGTGGAGGATGCCGCAGGCTGGGCCGAACACGATGCCCGCCTGCCCCTGCTGCAGGGCGCATCACGGGGGTTGCAGCTGGCGGCCTCGGCCGATTTGCCGTTGCTGGGCAGCGGAGCAGGCCGGGTGGTGCCGATGCTCACGCTCACGGCCCTGGAGGAGGGAAGCGGCCTGCGGATCCGCACGGAGATGGTTGAGAAGGCGGTGTGGTCACTGCCGTTGCCAGGGGGTGAGCTATTGGAATTGGTGGTGGTGCCGGCGGGGCCAGCCCAGCTGGGTTCACCATCTACGGAGCACGACCGCCAGGCGGTGATGGATTGGTTCGCCGCCAACCGCGATGGCTGCCGGGATGGGGTGGATGTGGAGGCGCTGCGGCCGGTGCGGCTGGAGGCGTTTGCGCTCGTGCGCCATCCGATCAACCAGCGGCAGTGGCGAGCGGTGGTGGAGGCGGTGGATGCGATCGCGCTGTCTCTGGATAGCGCCCCTGGAGCAGCCAAACCCGAGAGCTTGTGGGAACTCCACTCTCAACCTGGAGGGCTGGCGGTGGACAGCGTGAGCTGGCAGCAGAGCAGGGAATGGCTGGGGCGTCTGAACCGCTGGCTCCAGGGCCAGTGGGTCGAACTGGGCGGCAGCGGAGAAGTGCCCGAGCTGGCGCTGCCGAGCGAGAACCAGTGGGAGAGCGCGTGCAGGGCAGGGGCGGCCACCCCGTTTCATTTCGGCGACACCCTCGATGGAAGCTGGGCGCGGTACGACGCCACGGCCTACCCCTTTGGCCGGGGTCGCAAGGCCAGCAGCAAGCCCAAGCAGCCCTGGGTGAACGGCAGTAGCGGGCTGGTGAATCGCTGGGGCCTGGCGGAGATGCACGGGCAGCTCTATGAGTGGTGTGAAGACGCCTGGCATCCCAACCCTCTGGGGGAAGGCCATTCAGCCAATGGCGAACCCTGGCGAGAGGAGGATCGTGATTTGGTGCGCCGTGAGAGCGGACAGCGTGGCTGGAAGCTGCTGCGCGGCGGTTCCTGGTTCAGCAGCACGCATGGCTGCCGCGCGGCCTGCCGGTACAGCTTCAACCCGGACAGCGACGACGCCTACGGCGGTCTGCGTCCGTGCTGTCC
>CALFOF010000332.1 GCA_937919075.1 uncultured Cyanobium sp.
CCGGGAGTCGCTCGGCCAACAGTTGGCGGTGCCGTTTCTCTCCATCCACGACAACGGCCTGCATCCCGGCAATGTGGGCGCCTCGAACTTCGATGGCGAAGGCACGCCGGTGCGGCGCCTGGCCCTGGTGGAGGGCGGCGTGCTGCGCCACTTCCTCCATTCCGAAGCCACGGCGCGCGCCTTCGCGGTGGAGCCCACCGGCCATGCGGGCCTGGGCGCCAAGGTGTCGGTGGGGCCGCACTGGTTTGAGGTAGGGCCGAGCGCCGGTTCCTCCGGCGGCGCCAGCGGCCTCGATCGTCACAGCGCCGACGGCGTGGTGTGGATCGATTCACTCTCGGCGCTGCACGCCGGCGTGAAGGCGAGCCAGGGCTCGTTCTCGCTGCCGTTTGACGGCTGGTTGATTCGCAACGGCGAAGCGCGCTCGATCGAAGCGGCCACCGTGGCCGGTGACATCCGCGCCGTGCTCAAAGGCCTCCTCGGTTTTGAAGGAGAAGCCAAGCTCACCCCCGATGGCCTTTGCCCGCACGTGTGGGTGGAAGGGTTGTCTGTGACCGGGGACGCCTGAGCGGCGCCGGCCCCGTTTGATCCACCCGCCTGCGCCCTTGTGAAGATCCTGTTCTGGGGCACGCCGGCCTATGCCGTGCCCAGCCTTGACGCGTTGGTGGCGGCCGGTCACACCATCGTGGGGGTGGTGAGCCAACCCGACCGCCGGCGTGGTCGTGGGGGCGCTGATGTGCCATCGGCGGTGAAGGCCCGGGCCCTGGAGCTCGGCCTGCGGGTGTTCACCCCCACCCGCATCCGCCTCGAACCGGAGGTGCAGCAGCAGCTGGCGGCCCTCGGCGCCGATCTTTCGGTGGTGGTGGCCTTCGGCCAGTTGCTGCCGCCCGAAGTACTGCAGCAACCGCCATTGGGCTGCTGGAACGGCCACGGGTCCCTGCTGCCCCGCTGGCGTGGGGCCGGGCCGATCCAGTGGTGCCTGATCGAAGGCGATACGGAAACCGGCGTGGGAATCATGGCGATGGAGGCTGGCCTCGACACCGGTCCGGTGCTGCTCGAAGGCCGCCTTGCCATCGGCCTGCTCGACAACGCCCAGCAGCTCGGTGCCAGGCTCAGTGCGCTCACCGCCAGCCTGCTGGTGGAAGCGATGCCGATGATCGCCGCTGCAGGTGAGGGGCCCGAGGTGGAGCGCTGGCAGCGGCTGGGGCTGCGGCCCCAAGGCGACGACGGGGTGCGTCTGGCCCGGCTGCTGCGCAAAGAGGATTACGCGGTGGATTGGAGCCGCTCGGCCCTGGCGATCCACCGGCAGGTGATGGGGCTCTACCCCGGTGCCACCACCTCATGGGGCGGCAAACGGCTCAAGTTGCTCGCCACTGAACCGCTGGTGGCCCGGTTAGCAGAGCGCCTGAGCGCCGACGTCCGGGCGTTGGCCACTGGCGCGGCGGAGCGGCAAGGGGCTCCTGGCCAGGTGCTGGCGCTGGTGCCGGGTGTGGGGCTGGTGGTGGCCACGGGCGGCTGCCCGCTGCTGCTGCGCAGCGCCCAGCTGGAAGGCAAACAGGCGGCCAGCGGCCAGCCGTTGCTCCAGCAGCTGGGCCTGCAACCGGGAGACCGGTTGGGTGAGGGGGCTTCAGCCTGCGAGGCAGAGCGATTGCCTGCTCGCGGCTGAACGGTTTGTCGCTGAGATGGTTTGCAGCTGAACAGGTCGCAGCGGCGCAGGCCCCACTGGCGACCACGCCGGGCGCCCTTCCATACAGTGACGCCACGAGCGGGCAGGACAGGCGCGATGGTGGAGGCCGGTGCGGCGGGGATGTCGCAGGTGCCAGCAATGGCGCTGGAGAGCGGGCGCAGCATCGACCCGTTGCTGTGGGCCCTGGATCATGCGCAGGCGCCGCTGCGGGTGGGTACCTGGTTGAAGGTGGAAGCGGATCAGGTGGCGGTGTTCGCCGTGAACGATCGGCTGGTCGATGTGCTTCCCACCGGCCGCCATCAGCTCAAGCGCCAGACGCTGCCGAAGCTGGCGGGGTTGATCGATCTGCCTGGCCAGGAAGGCACCTTCTTCAACGCCCAGATCCACGTGGTGGACCTGCGATCCTTTATCGCCCTGCCCTGGGGTCTGCGGCGCGCGCAGCCGGTGTTCCCGCCCGCGCTTTGGCAGGAGGCGTCCTCGCCAGAATCGTTCAGCGCCTCTGGGCTCTGCGCCATCCAGTGCCGCGACCCGCTGTTGTTGCTGCGTACGCTGGGCGCCCGCCAGTTGATCGAGGGCCCCACACGGCCGGCGCCAGCGGTGGCCGAATTGCTGGCGCCGCTGTTTCTGGAGATCTGCAGCCAGCTGCGGCAGCTGAGCCGCGATGGCACCCCCGCTGCGGCGCTGGAGGAGCCGTCACTGGCAGTTCTGGCCAAAAGCACGGAGCAGCGTTGCCACGGCAGTTTTGCCGTCGTTGGTCTGGCGCTCAGTGACGTGAGCATCGAGAGCCTCACCCTGCCGGCACAGCGCCCTGCTGGGGAACTGCCGGTTGCATTGGAGGCGTTGGCCAGCCTGTTTCGGCCGGCGCCACCACCACCGCCACCGGCCTGAGCCGGCAGTCAGGGGGGTAGGCTCAGGGACGCCGGCTGCGCGCCCGGGCCGGTGCTGCGGCTGTTCCGGAGCTTCCGGAGCCGGTGGCGGGCCGGCGGGAGCGGCTGGGGGGCCGATCGGGCCGACCACCACCACCGCCGCCACCGCCGGAGCGGCGCCCACCCTTGCCCCGTCCACCGCTGAGATCAAGCGGTGGAGCCGAAAGGATGGTGGGCTCAAAGCCGGCGATCTCGCGGCGCGGCAGCGGGTTGCCGATCAACCGCTCGATCGCCCGCAGCAGCTCGTGCTCCTCGGCGGCCACCAGCGAGATGGCGTGGCCGCTTTGACCGGCCCGGCCCGTGCGGCCGATGCGGTGCACATAGTCCTCGGCCACGTTGGGCAGGTCGAGGTTCACCACATGGGGCAACTGCTCAATGTCGAGGCCGCGGGCGGCCAGATCGGTGGCCACCAGTACGCGCAGTTCACCGCTCTTGAAGGTGGCCAGCGCGCGGGTGCGGGCACCCTGGCTCTTGTTGCCATGGATCGCCATGGCCGTGAGGCCCTCCTGATTGAGGCGATCGGCCAGGCGGTTCGCCCCATGCTTGGTGCGGGAGAACACCAGCACCTGCCGCCAGTCGTTCTCGCGCACCAGATGGGTGAGCAGATCGGCCTTGCGGGCCATGTCACAGGGATGCATCAGCTGCTCCACCAGCGGGGCCGCCTTGTTTTCCGGTGTGGCCTGCAGCTGCACCGGGTTGTGCAGCAATCCCTGAGCCAGCTTGCGGATCGAGGGGTTGAAGGTGGCGGAGAACAGCAGGTTCTGCCGCTTCGGTGGAAGCAGCGCCAGGATTTTCTGGATGTCGCGGATGAAGCCCATGTCGAGCATGCGATCGGCTTCATCGAGCACGAGGATTTCGAGCCGGTCGAAGCGGATGGCATTCTGCTGATAAAGGTCCATCAGACGCCCCGGTGTGGCCACCAGCACGTCGGCGCCGCGGCGCAGGCGCTGCATCTGCGGGTTGACCTTCACCCCGCCGAACACCACATCACTGCGCAGATCGAGGTAGCGCCCATAGACCTGCACGCTTTCGGCCACCTGGGCCGCCAGCTCGCGTGTGGGCGTGAGCACCAGGGCCCGCACCTGATTATTGCGGGCGTGGGGGCCGTGCTGGAGCCGCTCCAGCATCGGCAGGGTGAAGCCGGCGGTCTTGCCGGTGCCCGTCTGAGCGGCCGCCATCACATCATGGCCAGCCAGCACAGCCGGAATCGACTGCAGCTGGATGGGCGATGGCACCGTGTAACCCTTGGCCACGATGGCCTTGAGCAGCGGCTCCGAGAGACCGAGCGAGGCAAACGACACGCCGGCGTCGGGAAGATCGGTGAGTACAGGCCGCGCTTGCGGTGCCTGTTCCTCGGCGTCAAGGTGGCGGATGGGTGAGGTGCGGCGACCGCCGCTGGGTTGCTCCTGTCCCGGAGCGGGGTGGGTCAGAAGGGTGATCGCAGCGGCTCGCATAGTGAATTAAGCCTAGAGGGAGCCACCAACCGCGCCCAGCGTGATGGGAGGCTCGCTTCAAGGCCCCGCTTCAAGGCCCCGAGGCGTAACGGGCTGCGACCTCTTTGGCCCGTCCGCGGTGGTCCTGGCGCAGCAGCTCAGGGCCGTCGATGATCACGCCGTGGCCGATGCCGAAAAGCCAACGGCGCGCTACAAAAACGGCATGAAACTTGAGATCTGCTCTGAATTAACTGAGCAATGTGGGGCCGTATCCACTGAGCAGTGTGGGGCCGAAGATGTAATGACCCAGTGGGCGTGGTGATGTCGAATTGAAGTAAAAGGATAATCCCGTGCTTATGCAGCTAGCGCAAGCCTTCAAGTGCAGCTTTGTGCTTGTTTTCGCAAGTGTGTTCGCGTTCTTGGCAAGATAAAAGACCAGAGAATGCCCTTTGCTGATTCGCCTGGAATGCAGTGAGTAATAAAAAAGTGACCGCTTCTATTCGTATGGGTACAGGCTTCTTGGAGTGCATGAATAAAGCCAGGAAATCCATGCTTTCCCTTGTCTTGTCTTGTCTTAGCTTTGCATTGCTTTGCATTGCTTGATGGATGAAGGCCAAGCGTACCCGTTCAGGGGGCGAGATGGCTCAACGC
>CALFOF010000333.1 GCA_937919075.1 uncultured Cyanobium sp.
TGGCCTTGGCGCCGTTGGCCAGCCGCCAGCTCGATCGGCGGGCGGCCCTGCGCCACTGGTTGCGCCATGGCGCCATTCCCGCCTGGTTCACGGTTGATTCACCCATCCCATCCCCGCCACTGCCGCTTGCGCCCGAATTGGAGCCGATTCGGGCGGATCCGATCCAGCAGGAGATCAGGGCCCTAGGGAGCGCGTCGGAGTTCGAGCTGCTGCGCCTGCTGCTCCCCTTGGCCGCCGCCGGCGGGGTGGAGGCCGTGCTGCTGGCGTTGCAGCGCCTCCGCAAGCACCTGCCCTCAGATGCCTTCCCGGCGCTGCTCGAACGGCTGCTGCCCTGGTTGCGCCAACCCAGCGGTGCGCTGGCCGAAGCGCTGGCGAACGCCTCCGCCGCCGAGCGGCCTGATCGTTGCTTGCGGGCCGTGGCCATGGTCCTCTGCGGTGCCCCCCTCAACCTCGACTCCCTGCTCCAGCCCCTGCCACCGTCACCGTCACAGTCACAGCCACAGTCACAGTCACAGTCAGCGTTACCAGAAGTGGCAGGAGCTGGGGCGGTTGATCCAGTCGCTGCCCCACTCCAGCCGGTCGCCCCCGCGCCCCTAGCCGCATCGCTCCCAGCCGCACCGCTTCCAGCGGCGGCGGCTCCACCGACAGCGACCCCACCAACGTCAACGCAATCGCAATCGCCAACACAAACACAAACCCCTAGCTCCCCGCCAACGCCAACGCCACAGTCTCCGTCACCGTCACTGCCACCGTCACTGCCACCGTCACCGTCAACAACCCAGCCTCCCGCCACGCCAGCCGCGTTGCTTGCGCCGCCGGATCCCGCGGCACGGGAGCGGCTGTTCGCCTGGTTGCGGGGCGAGGGGTCCGAGGCGCCCGAGCAGCAGCCCAGCCTGTTGCGCCTGTTTGCCCAGCTGGCCGATCAGGCCGACCCCGAGCTGCTGATCCTGTTGCGCGAGGGACTCGTCGAGGCGGCCCATCGTCAGCGCTGGAGCCGCCTCCTGCCGGAAGCCCTGCTCGGCCGGGTGGTGCTGCTGCTCCAACCCGGTCGCGGTAGCCTGCTGCTCGATCTCCAGTCCCTGCTGGCCGTCGCCGCCCGGGCGGAACCCACCCCTGTCCCGGGACCCAACGCGGCCGCGGGACCTGGCGCAGGCGCGGGACCTGGCGTGGGAGCGGGGCCTGGCGCGGGCGCGGCGCCCACCGGCTTGAACGGGGAGCCACTGTTGGCATTGCTGGCGGTGCCCGAACCCCTGCCCAGCCGCGCCATCGCCCAGCGGCTCCTGGCCCAGCACAGCCCCAGCAGCTCGGCCGCCGAACCGTCGCGGTTGCGCCGCCATGCCCGCCAGCTGGCCGCCGACGCCGGCGCCCTGCATCTGCTGGCGGCCCTCGAGCCCAACCTCGCCCCACCGCCGCCGGCGCCGCCGCGGCAGCCCCCTGAACCCTGGCGCTTCCCCGAGCCGGACGCTCCCCCGACCGAGCCCCTCTACATCGCCAACGCCGGGCTGGTGCTGCTCCATCCCTTCCTGCCCCAGCTGTTTGAGCGGCTGGAGCTGCTCCCAACCGCTGCCGCTGACAACACCGGCGAAGACCCGTCCACCGAAGGCAAAGCCAGCGTCGGCATCGCCGGCCTGGAGGCCCGCAGCCGTGCCGTGCACCTGCTCCAGTGGCTGGTGGACGGTCGCCTCGATCGGCCGGAAACCGAGCTCAGCCTCAACAAACTGCTCGCCGGCCTCGATCTCAGCGCGCCGATCCGCCCCAGCTACGACGCCAGCGACGACGACCTCGCCGTCGCCACCGGGCTCCTGGAGGCGGTGATCCAGCACTGGCCGCCCCTGGCCAACACCTCCCTCGACGGCCTGCGCGAAACCTTCCTGCAACGGGAAGGCCGCCTCGATCCCCCCAGCTCCGACGCCAACCACTGGACGCTGCACGTGCAACGGCGCACGGTGGATGTGTTGCTCAACCAGTTGCCTTGGTCGTTCACACTGATCAAGCACTGCTGGCTGCCGCTGCCGCTGCACGTGCACTGGTAAACCCGATGCCCGCCGCCCCCAAGCCCCCCCTGCTCGAGGCCGACCTGCGCTGGCTGGCCCAGGTGATCGAGGCCCGCGTGGAGCACCATTACGCCAGAACGGCCGATCCCCTGGTCTGGCGGCCGCCGTCCGCGCTGCCGCGCCGGCCTGAAGGGGGCTATGCCAACACCCTGGTGTCCCTGGCGGCCACGGCCGAGCAGCGGCTGCTGCTGCTGCTCGCCCTCGCTCCCCACCTGGCCCCGGAGCTGCTCGATCCCTTCCTGATCAACAACCCCACCATCGGTCGGCGCCCCACCGCGTTCGGCGGTCGCGTCATCCCCGGCAACGGCGGCTTCCTCCCCACCGTCGACACCGGCCTGTTCCTGCTGGCCGGTTGTCAAACACCGCGGCGCCTCGCCGCCCGCCGCCTGCTGCATCCCTCCCAGCCGCTGCTGGCCCGCGGCCTGCTGCAGCTCGCCTCCGACAGCCCCGCCGATCCCCCCGGCGCCGCTCGCCTCACCATCCCGCCCGATCAGCTGGAGCTGCTGCTCGATGGCGATCCCGACAGCCTGCCCGCCAGCGAGGGCTTTCCCGCCGAACGGCTCAGCACGCCCCTCAGCTGGGACGACCTGATCCTGGATCCCGCCACCGCCGAGGCCCTCGCCCTGGTGGATCTCTGGCTCCAGCACGCCCCCACCCTGCTGAACGATTGGGGCCTGGCGCGGCGCCTCAAGCCGGGCTTCCGTTGCCTGTTCCACGGGCCGCCCGGCACCGGCAAAACCCTCAGCGCCTGCCTGCTCGGCCAACGCCACCAGCGGCCCGTTTACCGCGTCGATCTCTCGCGGGTGGTGTCGAAGTGGGTGGGGGAAACGGAGAAAAACCTCGCCGCCTTGTTCGATCGCGCTCAATACCACCACTGGATCCTGTTCTTCGATGAGGCGGAGGCCCTGTTCTCGCGCCGCAGCGAGGGTCACACCGCCAACGATCGCCACGCCAACCAGCAGATCGCCTATCTGTTGCAGCGCCTCGAGGATTACCCGGGCCTGGTGATCCTGGCCACCAACCAGCTGCACGGTCTCGACACCGCCTTCGCCCGCCGCTTCCAGGTCTGCATTCACTATCCCCAGCCCGATGCCGCCGTGCGCCTGCGGCTGTGGCAGGCCCTGTTCGGCCACGAGGCCCTGCCCCTGGCCGCCGACATCGAGCTGGCCGCTTTCGCCGAGCGCTACGACCTGGCTGGCGGCGCCATTCTCAATGTGCTGCGCCACGCCGCCCTGCTGGCGGTGGCCCGCAGTCCCGCCCTGCTCACCGCCGCCGACCTGCACAACGCCGCCCGCAGCGAGCTGCGCAAGCAGGGGCGCTTCATCGCCGCCTGAGCTCCGCCCTCACAGCGGCACCACCATCTCCGACAGGCCCACCAGGGGGTCGCTGGGCACGCTCGCCTCCGGGGGCGGTTCCGCCGGCGCCGACCCGTTCGCCGTGCCTGGCTCTTGCCCTGTCGGGGCTGGGGCTGGGGCCTGGCCCCCCGATCCCTCCGGGGCTGCTGCGCTGGGGCCAGTCGCTGGGGGCCACACCGGCCCCAGGGGAGCCGCCGGCAGCGGATCGAGCCGCAACGGATGGCTCTGGCCCGTGGCGTCCATCCGCTGGCCCTGCAGCCGAAACCGATAGGGGCTGCGCTCCGCCATTTGCAGCGGTCGATCGCCCACCAAGCGCCAGGCCCTGCGGCCATCCGGCAGGGTTTCCGGCTCATCGCCGCCCCCAAAGGAGCAGCCTTCACCGCTGATCGCCAGCCCCTGCAACCGCTGCGTCGGCTCGCCTGGCACCAGCAGGTAATGCCACCGGCTGGCGCGGGCCGGCAGGGTCCAGGTCAGCTCCAGCAGGGGGGCTTCCGGGGTGGGCGGTGGCAAGCACAGGCAGGCCACCCCCAGGGCCTGGGGCTCTGGATCCAACCGCAGCACCGCCGCCGGCGGGGCTCCCGATTCGAAGCGGGCCTGCAGCAGCCCTTCGGGCAGGCCATCGAGGGCCTGACTCAGCTGGCCGCCGGCCTGTTCCGCCGCCGTCAGCGGCCGCTCCAGCACCACCTCCCCCCGCTCATCGAGCAGCGTCAGCCGTTCGGCAGCCGGGGCGACGGGCAGCCGCAGCGTGGGCCCCGCCAGGGGCACCAGGCTGAAGTCCAGGCTGCCGTCTGGGTGGGCCAAAGCGGAGCCCGAGGCCGCAGCAACCCCGGCCCCCGTTTCGCTGGATTGCGCAACAGCTGGCGCAGCCGCTGATGCCGGATCGAGCGCGCCCCGGTTAGCCACTGTTTGATCAGTCACTGTCTGATCAGCCGCTACCGGCTCGAGCGCCACCTGGGTTGCCGCCAGCTGGGCTGCTGCTGCACTGGCAAGCGGCTGGCCCCAGCGGCCCAACAGCTGCCACTGGCTGGCGCGGGCCTCCAGCGGCACGGCGGTGGCGCCCCAGATCAGGGGGGAGCGCGCCAGCAGCCGCAGCCGCAGGGGTCCGCCGCCTGAGGCGGAGAGCCAGTCCGTCAGCAAGGCGTCCCAACGGGGCTTGGCCAGCATCAGCACGCCATCGGGCTCCTCCACCAGCCGCAGCTCGAAGCGCCGCAGCAGCGCCGCCGTCGCGGCGGTGGGGCGCAGCGCCAGATGGCGGGCCACCGCCGCCGCATCGGCCAGGGCGCCATGGGCCAGGCGCAAGCGAAACCAGGGCCGGTACTGGTCGGGATCGGGGCTGGCCATCAGCGGCGTAGCGCCGGAGGATCCTGGCCGCCGCCCCGCACCGGCAGGGGCCGCCCCTGGCGATCCGCCGCCCAATAAGGAAGCAAGCGCAGGCGGTAGAAAACCGCTGGCTGGTACTTGGCCCCCAGCATCCCGAACAGATGGTTCAGGTCGGCGGGGCTCTGGTTGAGCAGCTCCAAGCTGACCTTCTCCACATCCAGATCCAGGCCCGGATGGCTGGCGGGGGTCAGTAGGGGCTGCTGGTGCAAGCAGGCGATCACCAAAGACAACGCCATCAGGCCGTCGCCGTATTGAGCGGCGGGGAAGTTGGCGATGAAGCCCAGGTCCACCGCGACCTCCAGCGGCGCCCCCGGCAGGCCACCCCGGCCGTTCTCCCGCTGGATGTTGGTGAGCAGCATCACGATGCGGTTCAAGGCACCGCTGTTGGGGGAGCCGTCCGCCTCCAGCAGACTGGTCAGCACCACCCAGTCGTCGCTGCGGGCCGCGGCGTTCTGGAGGAACTGGTTGAGCTGCTGGCGCACCACCTCAAGGGTGCTGGGAAGGATGCGCGACATGAAATGGGGCTTGCGCCTGCTGCTGACGGGCCAGTCCAAGCCTGGCCCGTTGCGGCCAATACGCCCTGGCGCCGAGTGGAAGAAATCCCAAACATCGTGGGCCCTTCACCAGCCCCGGCGCGGCAGATCACGTTTTATTACGGAATCAGGAACGGTCGCTTGCGCAACTTGCCATTGACGCCAAACGAAATAAACATGTAAATACGTCGCCCTTCAGGCA
>CALFOF010000334.1 GCA_937919075.1 uncultured Cyanobium sp.
CAACGTCGTAGTAGGCATCGTCGGGCCGGAGGTGGTAGCGGTAGGCCGAGCGGCAGACCCTGGGGCTGTCGTCCCAGGAGCCGCCGCGCAGCAGCCTCGGTTCCTTTTCGCTGTCGTTTGCTTTCTCTGTCGATGGCTTCTTATTCGGGACAGTGGGGTTCAACCAGGCGCTGCCATCGGCAGGCGCTCCCTCATAGCTGTTATGCCAGTGATCCAGGCACCATTCCCCCACGTTGCCGTGCATGTCATGCAGGCCCCAGTCATTGGCGGGGAACATCCCCACCGGAGTGGTCTGTCGCCGATACAGGCCTTTCGTGCCATCGGCATAGCTGCCGTTGCCGTCGTAATTGGCCAGCTCCGTGGTGATCGTGGGGCCGAAGTGAAAGGGCGTGATGCTGCCCGCACGGCAGGCGTATTCCCACTGGGCTTCGCTAGGCAGGGTGTAAGTGCGGCCCGTGCGCTGGCTCAGCCTTTTGCAAAATTCCATCGCGTCATGCCAGCTCACGTTCTCCACCGGGCGCTGGTCGCTATCCGGTTGCTCGTCGAAGCTGGAGGGGTTTGGGTTCAATTCCCGGCCCCAGTGCTCTGCAGGCTGCTTGCTCCACTCCGCCACCTGCCGCCACTGGGCCAGGGTGATCGGGGTTTGGCTGATGAAGAAACCCTGCAGCGTCACCTCATGTTGGGGGCCTTCATCAGCTGATCGCTCGGGTTCATCGGAGGGGGAACCCATCAGGAACGTGCCGGTGGGGATTTCCACGAGGGTGAGCTGAGGCAGTGGCTGAGCTGTGGCATCGCGGGATTCCCCTAGCGGTTCATGGAAACACCAGGCGGATCCCTCGCTGAAAACAATTTCCGGATCACGGGCAGTTTCCCCTTTCGCGCGAAAGCGCACACCTGCTGAAGGTTGAATCTTTGCTGTGGTGAACTTAAGGGGCTTCAGATTCAGCTCCTCAAACCAGGCTGTTTCAACGCGCACCAGCTCCAGCGGCGGCACCTCCACCAGCTGGGCAGTTTCAAACACCTCCTCTTCAAAGGCCACCGCAGGCGGCCAGAGGGGAGGCGGCAGAGAGCCGGTGCCGGTGCGCAGCTCCTGGGCCAGCTCACGGAACGGTTGGCCCGGCAGCCGATCGAGCATGGCTGCGGTCACATTGGCGATGTGGGCCAGCCCCTCAGCGCCGGCCGGCAGCGGTGTGCGGGGGTCGGTAAGCAGGGTCTGGAAGCTGTCGCGGCGGCCCTGCTGGTTCCAGTGGCGCTCCAGCAGATCGGTGATCGCCTGGATCACCTTCACCTTGCGATAGGGATCCAGCTGGTCCTCCAGCAGCTGCTGCACAGCAGGCAGCAGCTCAAATTGCACCAGGTTGGGGTTGATTTCCCCATCGCCTTCGCAGCGGCGCACCAGCCCACTCACCAACACCTCGGCCAGCGGCAGCGGCGCCAGCTGATCCGGCAGTTCGGCCGCCAGCAGATAGCGCAACACCGGCAGGGTGAGCAGCGGCGCGGCGGCCATCTTCCGCATCAGCCGCTGGGCCTCCGGGCTCGCCTGCTGGCAGAAGGCCAGCCACAGGTTGTCGGCCTCCGTGGGGCTGATCTGGGCATCGGCTTGTACAGCCTGGCTCGGTAGGGGCAGCGGCTGGCTTGGATCAGCCAGGGGCAGCACCGTGCCGCCGCTGCAGGCCAGGCGATCCCCCATCACCAACGCCGCCCAGGGGGCCAGATCGCGTGGGTCGAGCGACAGCACCGGCAACCTCAGCCCCTCTGGTGGTGGCAGCGGTGCGGCAGTCGATCGCCGCCGGGGTTCCAGGTTGGCCAGAGGCACTGCCTGGTAGCCGCTGTTGGGCCCCAGCTCCCTGCCGTTGCTGAGGGTCACCGGCGTACCACTCCGCAGGGCGGTGCGCTCCCAATACCGCATCGGCAAGGTATGCACGATGGCCACCGGCCCCTGCTGGGCCACCCCCTCCAACCACAGGGCCATGGAGCCGTCCCACCAGTGGCGGCCGGCCGTGTCGCTGAGCAGCAGGTGCAGGGTCGTGCCATCCGAGCTCTGGCGGCCCCGGCGAACCGCGCTGGTGGCCTCTTCCAGCTGCTCCAAGCAGAAGCGGTGCAGCGCCACCTGGGCAAAGGCCTGGCTGCTGGCCAGCAGGCGCTGCAGGTCTTGCGCCAGCGGCCACCACACCGCCATCGCCACACCGGCATCCAGCCATAGATGCACCTCCACAGCCGGCACCTTGCGTGGGCTGAAGACCGGCCAGGGGCGGCCCAGATCAGCGCTGCGCTCCGCGCTGCGCTCTTCATCGAGCACGCGCCAGCGCGGATGGGGCTGCTTCTGGAGCAGGGGCCGCAGGGCCATCAGCAACGGCAGCGGACGTTGCAGCAACGGCATCTGGCTCAGTAGCAGGGGCACCGCACCCGTGCGCCGCAACAGCTGCTCGCGCACATCCCCATCGTTGGGAAGCAAGGCCGAACTGAGCAGCCGCGCCACCGCCTCAGCCGGCTCGTCCGCGGGGGCGGGCGATGAGGGAAACACACTGGGGGTGTGGGGATCGGGTGGCGCTAGGGCCGATGGCCTGGAAGCAATCGGAGTGGGATGGTCGAGGCTGATGTTGTCAACTCGATCAGGCTCTACGGCTTCGGGCACGGGAGCGGAGGGCAGGCCGCCGGCAGGCACATACCGGCGCGGCAGCTGGCGGCCCTTGAAGCTGTGGTTGAGCCACAGCCAATCGGCGAAACCGCGGGCATCGCCAGGTTCACCCCCCTGCTCCACCCACCAGGCGAGCAGCTCTTGCAGGGCCTGCCGCCGCAGATCAGCCACCGTCGCTGAGCCGCTTGAACAGAATCTCCTCCAGTGCCTTCATCTGCTTCTCACCGGGGCGCTGTTGTTCAGGGCCACAGAGCAGATGCAGGGCATTGAGCAACTGGTCGGTGGCGCGATCGAGCTGGCCCTCGGTGCCAAGGAAGCTGTCGATCCGAGCCAATGCTGCCTTCTCATCCAGGCCTATGGCTTCTCTATCGGTGCCGAAGTGCTGGCGTGCCACATCCAGCAGGGTTTCGCGTTGGCTGGGGGTGGGCATCTCCACCCGGATGCAGCGGCGATGGAAGGCCGGCGGAAAATCACGCTCGCGGTTGGAGGTCATCACCACGATCGGGAAGGCCTGGCACTGCACCCGCCCCGCCCCGATGGAAGCGCGGCAGGCTGGGTCATCCGTGTCGACCTCGGCCAAAGCACTGTTGACAAGTTGACCGCCCGACTGGCGGGCTTCGCGGCGGAGCTGCGGAATCTCATAAGACCCCTCCTCAAACAAATGCAGCAGCTCATTGGGCAACTGCAGATCCGACTTGTCGATCTCATCGATCAGCAGCACCCGCGGCGTGGCAAAAGGCAAAAAGGCGGTGCCCAGGGGCCCGAGGGTGATGAAGTCAGACGCAGATACTGTGCTGCCGCTCTGCGAATCGCGCAGGCGATCGAGTGCCTCGTAGCGATACAGCCCTTCGCGCACTTCGCTGCGGGGGGTGATCGGCCAGCACAGCACCCGCCCGAGGCCCAACTCATGGGCAATGGCATAGGCCAGGCTGGTTTTGCCGCAACCGGGCGTGCCGGTGATCAATAGCGGCCGGCGCAGATGGATCGCGGCGTTCACCGCCAGACGCACAGCCTCCGCCTCCTCGGTGAACGCATCGCCCTGCTGGCGGGGCAAACGGAACACCGCCCCGCGACCACGCTGTTTGTCATCCATGGGCGGCACCGCATAGGGAGAATCGACACCCGGATCGAAGCGCCGCCAGGGCGGTGGCTCCGGCAACTCCACCACCGCCGGTGAGGCATCGGCAGCCTGGAGCGTGTTCGTGAACACGCCCCAGGGGAGTTCGGCAGGACCTGGACTTGGCTTGGTGGTCATCGGTTCAGAAGCTGAGGATCGGGGCCTGGTCCACCGCCGCAGCGGGGGCGCGCTCGGGATGGTCAAACAGGAGGGCGATGTCGTGCACCAGAGGGTCGTCGGCGATCGCTTTGCGATCGAGAGGCAGGGCTTCAAGACGCCTGCAATCGCCCGCGACAGGGTCGCCCGTGTTGTGGCCGGCAAGGGGTTCGCCGTAGCGATTGAGATAGCCAAGAAGCTTCGACTGCTTGGGCTTGGGCCGATCAGGGAGATGCCAGAGCGCAACCGGAGCCATCGTCAGCAACATGCTCTCCAGCCACACAAGACGCTGGTTACGATCGCTCTCCAGTGGGCGAAGACGCTTAATGCCTACCCGTGAAGCATCGTTTTCCGCCGCACTGAGTTGGGCGGTCTGGCAGGCCTCAGGGCCAGCCAGCCAGCTTCCTTCACCTCTTGAAAGGCATCGATATTTAGCTTCCAGCTGAGCTCGCACAGATCTGTACTGGGGATGTTCGAGACGCTCCCAAGAGCGCAGCACATAGGGAACGAGCCCATGAAGAGGAACAACCGAGCTGGTGCTTCTTCGGCTGTCGCGCAGTTGCAATGAGCTCCAGCAAAAATCCAACCACTCCACAGGCACAAACAGCTCCAGGATGCAGTTCGCACCGAACGTCTGCTGCTGCAACCAATCAACAATCTCCTGCAGCAAATCCACCACGCTGCTGTGAGAATGCCCTGCGGCTGCAGCCGAAGAGGGAGTTGGCTCTGTGGACCGCCTCACCAAAGGGCCCGTGTTTGGAGTGATGCCGCACGGTTCATAGTGGCTGTTTGCTGGTTGTTTCAGAGCGATTCGCCAGCTGTAAAGGAGTGCTCCTGATTCACCACTTGTGGCCTGAGCCAGCTGCAGTGTGAGGGCCAGGAAATGGAACCCTTCATCAGGGTTCGCCTGCTGAGTTGCTGGGTCCACATCTGGAGGTGGCATTTCAGAGGGTCTGATTTGGTCGGCCAAGCCTTTCTCTTCCAACCGCTGCAGCACCAGCTTGCGAATGGAACGAAACCCCTGCTCCCGGATGGCCTCAGCGCCCTGCGGCATGGCGCGGATGCTTAAGGCACGGATGAGATCGGGCAACTTGCTGGGCAGCTCAGCAATCTGATCCACAAGATTCCAAGATTCAGGGGATCCCTTCCTCTCTGGATCGGCGAGTTCCATCAGCTCTTGCTCTTGCTTCAGCCGGGCCAGCCAATGCTTGACAAGCTCCCTGGGATGGCTGATGTCATCCAGCGCATCCTCCAAAACCAGCGCCAGCACGTCGGAACCAAATTCCTCGAAATCAAAACTGCGGCGCCGGAAGGCCTGCAGCAACTCATGCACCATGCACCAATCGGAGCGCAGCGACTTGTGGCTGATAACAGCCAGAATCAGATCGCCACGGGCAATATCACGAGCAAAGTCAACAATCGAATCGCCGGTTTTCACCAGTTTCTTATCGCGACCCACCACGATCTGATCCTCCTGATCCAGCACCCGGCACAGCTCATCCACAATGGCCTCGCGGTCTTCTGAAGGATTCAGCTCTGCGGCCTGGCCATCGGGGCTGCGGCTCCTCCAGGCGTAGGAGACATACACCAGCGGTTGATTGGCGCCAGGCATCAGGGCGAGCCCCCACCAGCCGCCGGCCCCTGCCCGCCCAGCAGCACAGCCAGCAACAGCAGCAGATAGAGCAGAGCGAACAGGCGCGGCACCCAGGTCTCCACCCGGGTGAGGGGCAGGTAGCGCCTGGGGTCCCTGCCTTCGCCCAGCACCGCCCACTCCGCCGCGTAGGGCGCGGCGGGCAGCAGGGTTTCCAGTTCCAGAATCACCGCGTGCTTGCCGCTGCTGAGCTGGCGGTAGCTGCCCACGATGCGCCACCAGCCATAACAGAGCACCAGCACCGCGATCAGG
>CALFOF010000335.1 GCA_937919075.1 uncultured Cyanobium sp.
CGTACACGTTGAGGATCCGCACGCCGTCCACCAGGGCGCTGATCACTCGCTTCTGCTCGTCCAGCGCCACAGCTTCCGGGTCGTCCGGTAACAGGGCGCCGTAGCCGATGCGCACCTGCTCCAGCGGTAACAGGCTCAGAATTGCCACGCCGTTGTAGGCCTTCTGGCCGCTGATCGCCACCGCGTAGCCCAGGGCGGTGAAGGCAGCGGTGGGGAAGCTGCCGTCCTCCACCTTGGTTTCCTGCAGGCACAGCACATCGGGTCGCTCCCGCTGCAGCCAGTTGGTCACCTGCTCCAGTCGCATCCTGATGGAGTTCACATTCCAGGTGGCGATGCGCATGGGCGGAAGCGGCAGCCGAAGACCCTTAGCATTGACCCACGTCCTGTTTCCTTCGGTCACCCGTCATGGTCCGTCCCATGGCCCTTGCGGCCCTCGCCGTGCTCTTGCTGCCGCTGGCGTCAGCGCCGGCCTACGCCGAGAACCCCTACGCGCCTTCCACCCGGCCACAGAACGTCTTCGATGGCCCCGGTGAACGGCCCAAGAACGTGCTGGATGCCACCAACCCGATCGAGCTGATGAACCAGCTGCGCCGCGGCAGCGCCATGGACAACGCCACCAATCCGGGCGACGCCGTCGACCGCGCGCTCAGGGAGATGGAGGCGCAGCCGACGCCGGGTTCTGCGGGAGTGAAGGGGCCGTAGGCGCCGGGATCCCGCCCGCCGGCATCCTGGTTGCCGGCATTCCTGTGGTCGGGGCCGGCTTCTTTGTGTCTGTTCCCTTCGTTGGGCGCTGCAAGGGTTTCAGGCCCCAGCTGGCGGCCACCTGATCCACCCGGGCATCCCACTGCTCGGGTTTCATTGCCCGTGCGTTGGCGATCAGCTCCAACGCCAGCTTGCTGTTCCCTTGCTGCTGTTTGAGCAGGGCGCGGGCCAGCACGGGCCGCACATCGCCAGGGAAGTTGGCGGCAAGGCCGCGGTAGAGGCCATCGGCCTGCTCCAGCTGGCCGCGCTGCTGCATCAAGTCGGCGAGGATCAGGCCGATCGGCAGAGCCTGGGGCTTGAGCTGCGGCTTGGTGGCTGCCACATAGGCGGCGGTGAGCAATGTCTGGGCCTGGGCACCACGCCCCTGTTCCAGCTGCAGCAGCGCCATCAGCTGCAGGGCCTCGATGCGGTCGGGCTTGAGGTTGAGCAACTGGCGCACCTCCCGTTCGGCGCCGGCCCGATCGTTCTGGTCGCGGCGCAGCTCCGCCAGCAGCAGCCGCAACGACCAACGATCGGGCTGTTGATCCGCCATGGCCTCCAGCAACTGGGTGGCCTCCGCCGGTTGGTCGAGGGCCAGCAGCAACTGCAGCAGGCGTCGCTGCTCCACATCACTGGCCTTGCCGTCAGCCTGTTGCTGGCGCAGCCGCAGCATCTCCCGTTGCAACACCTGCCGCGATTGAAGCTCGGCGCTGCTGCTGGGGCCCTGGCGGCCGAGCCACCAGCCGCCCGTGAGCGAGGCCAGCACCAGCAGGGCCACCCCAACGGCCGCCAACAGGCCGGAGCGCCGGGAGAGGGCTGGGCCAACAGACGAACGGGGCGACATGCGCAGCGGTGGCTGCGGCAAGTCTGCCGCCTGAAGGCACAGCTAGATTCCAGAGCGGACCGCGGGCCAGTGGATCATTCCCTGTCCACGCCCCCACCACCTTGATCGCAGTGGGGTTTTTCCTGCTCTGATCCCCGTCAGCCCCATCTGCCCCATCTGCCAGCGCCCGCTCCAATGCGCCTCCATCCGATTTCTCCGGTCACCGAGCCGATGCAGTACCGGGCCATCGGCGTGGTGCAGGGCCATTACGTCGCCACGGATCCGGAGCACGACACCCGCGGCTTGATCCGCACCGACGATGGCACCGAACTGGAAGCGGTGCTGTTGGGCCGGGTGCTGAGCCTGGTGCGGCGTCGCCTCAATCCCGACAAGCCCCATTTGTGGGTGGTGTATCCCCGCTGCCGCGATACGGGCACCCTGCACCTGCAGATCGTGGGCGTGTGGGAACCGAGCACGCTGCTGGCGGCCGAAGCAGAGGCTGCCAGTGCCAATTCCCCCGCCGATCCCGCCACCGACGCGCTGCCGGAAGGGGATGGCTACTTTTCGGTGCGCGGTGAGCTGGTGTTCACCCGGCCAGAGAGCGGCGAGCTGGTGGTCAAGGTGCGCCAGCAGGCCCGTGGCGAGGAAGCCCGCCCGCAGCCGTTCAAGCTGCAGTTGCTTGGCGAGATTCCGCTGGAGCACCTGCGTCACTTCGTGGCCTTGCAGCTGCGGCGCGATGGCCAGGCGCTGCGGGTGGAGTCCTTTGAGGTGATCGGCCCCGTGGCCCAACGGGGCACCCGCGGCGGCAAAGCACGCGGCACCGGTCGCGATGGCGCTGGTCGTGGCGCCCCACGCAGCGGCGGGCGCCGTGCCGGGGCGCCGGTGGGATCGAGCGCCGCCGGTGCGCCGTCGACCGGAACAGCGCCGGGCACCCCCGCCCGCGACCCTCAACGCACCGCCATCCGCCGCCCGGGGGCCTGAGGCCATGGCTGCGCCGGGTCCCGCAACGCCTGCGGGTGATGGCTCCACCGCCGCGCTCAACGCCGGCATCGCCGTCGCGGCGATCACCCTGCTGGCGGTGATCGGCCCGGTGCTGGGTCTTTCGCCCTGGATCATCGCCTTGGCGGCCGGCGGCGCCCTCACCGCGCTCAGCCTCGATGCATGGCGCTACGGGGGGCGCGGCGGCCATCTGCTGGCAGAAGCGCTGCCCGGCGGTGCCGCCCGTCTGCGCCGGATCGCGCTGCACGAGGCGGGCCATGCCCTCGCCGCCGACCACGACCAGCTGCCGGTGAGGCGCGTGCTGGTGGGCAGCCTTGCCTGCCTGAGGCAAGGGCTGAGCGCCAACGGCAGCACCGAATTCGAACTGCCGGCCCATGCCAAGTTGCCAGCTGAGGAGCTGCGCCGCTGGAGCCGGGTGTTGCAGGCAGGCATGGTGGCCGAAAAACTTCTTTACGGCAACTCCCGCGGTGGCGCCGACGACAAGGCCCTGCTCGGCCGCCTCTGGGGCCTCTCCGGCTTCGATGTGGCCACCGCCCAGCTGGAGCAGCGCCGGGCTCGCCGCGAGGTGGAACAGCTGCTGCGGGCGCGGCAGAGTGAGCTGGAAGGCCGCGCCGAGGCCCTGGTGGCCGCCGCCCCGCGTCTCCTGCGCAGCAGGGAGCCCCAGGTGGCACCTACCCCCGGCTAACCGCCATGGCCCTGGCCTTTCTGGATTGCCCCACCGGGGTGGCGGGCGACATGCTGCTGGCCGCCCTCTTCGATCTGGGCCTGCCCCGGTCCGTGGTGGACGGCCCCCTGGCACAACTCGGCCTGGCCGGTGCCTACCGGCTGACTGTCACCGAGGCCCGCAGCAGCGGCCAGCGCGGCACTCGCCTGTCGGTGGAGGGCCTGGAGCCGCACCCACCGCACCGCCGCTGGCTCGAGTTGCGCGAGCAGATCAATGCAGCGCCGTTGGACCCGGCCCTGAAGCAGCGGGTGCTGGGCGTGTTCACGCGCCTGGCCGAGGCCGAGGGCCGGGTGCACGGCCATGCCCCTGAGCAGGTGCATTTTCATGAGGTGGGGGCCGTTGATGCCTTGGTGGATGTGGTGGGCGTCTGCGCCGGGCTGCTGCACTTCCAGGTGGAGCCGCTGATCTGTGCGCCGCCGCCGGCTGGCCACGGCACCGTGCGCACCGCCCATGGCCTGCTGCCGTTGCCGGCGCCCGCAGTGCTGGAGTTGGCGCGTGCACGCCAGGTGCCCCTGGCCGGTGCCGCTGACCTACCGGCCGGAGAGCTCACCACCCCCACCGGCATGGCGCTGCTGAGTGAATGGGCCGCTGGCTTCGGCGCCCAGCCGTCGATGCTGCCGCGCGCGGTGGGCATCGGCCTGGGCCACCGCGTGCTCGACCGCCCCAATCTGCTGCGGCTCTGGCTGGGCGAAGCCAGTGGCCCCCCGAACAACGCGGACGCACTGCTGGAGACGGTGGTGGTGCAGCAGGCCCAGATCGATGACGCCAGCGCCGAAGACCTGGCCTTCCTGGCCGACGAACTGCGCCGGGCCGGCGCCCTGGAGGTGTTCAGCCAGACGGCGCTGATGAAGAAGGGACGCAGCGGCGTGCTGCTCAGCGTGGTGGCACGCCCGCAGGCAGCGCCGGCGCTGCGGGCGATCTGGTGGCGGCACGGCACCAGCCTCGGGGTGCGGGAACAGCTGCAGCAACGTTGGTGCCTGCCCCGCCACCTGGCCCAGGTGGACACCCCCTGGGGCCCGGTGCGGGTGAAGGTGTCGCTGCTGCCGGATGGCCAGCAACAACTCAAGGCGGAGCACGACGACCTGATCGCCTTGGCACGGCGTGAACAACTCAGCCTGCGGGAGGTGCGCGCGGCGGTGCAGCAGGCGCTCGCCGATCCGGCCGCCCTGGCCGAGCACAATGCGGCGGCGAGACAGGACCAGGACTGATGCCCAACCTGCGCCACCTGCTGACGTCCATCCCAGGCGGCGTGCGGCTGTGGGCCAGCCTGCTGAGCTTCGGCTTTCTGTTCGCCGCATTGCTGGCCAATGCGCCGCAATTGCTGGCGCTGCGGCTGGATGCACAGGGCTGGCTGTGGCTGGTGATCGGCACGGGGGTGAGCCTGCTGAGCCTGGTGGTGAACGGGCTGGCCTGGAGCGTGGGTCTGTATTGGCTGGGGGCACAACCCCGCTGGGACACCTGCGTGCGGCTCTACCTACGCAGCAACCTGCTCAAATACCTGCCCGGCGGGTTCTGGCATCTGGCCTCCCGCGTGCAGTCGCTGCGCGCAGGGCCGCCAGCGCCGGTCGCTGATCTGCCCCCCCCGCAGGAGCCCCATCCGCTGGCGAGCCGGGCGCCGGTGGGCACGGCGTTGGCGTTGATGGCCGTGCTGCTGGATCCGTTGCTGGCGGCGAGTGCCGCCCTGGCGCTGGTGCCGCTCGGGGGCTGGCAGGACGGGCTGGCTTTGCTGGCGCCGCTGCCGTTGATCGGGCTGCTGCCGCGCTGGTCGAATCGGCTGTTGGGACGGCTGCAACGGCAACGGGCGCGTCAGCTGTCGCTCGAAGACGGCACCAGCACGCTGCCGCCGGTGGCATTGCCCGGCTACCCACTGCTACCCCTGCTGGCCCAGTTCCCGTTCGTGTTGCTGCGCTTCGCGGGCTTCGCCTGCGCCGTGATGGCCTTCGATCAGCAGCTGGCACTCAGCTGGCCGCTCTGGCTGGCGGGATTCGCCCTGGCCTGGACCGCCGGACTGGTGGTGCCGGGTGCCCCCGGCGGGCTGGGGGTGTTTGAAGCCGTGCTGGTGCTGCGGCTGGGCGCTCAGGTGCCGGAACCGCCGCTGCTGGCCGTGGCGCTCAGCTATCGCGTGCTGGTCACCGTGGCCGACCTGTTGGGAGCACTCACGGCCCGCCTGGATGAACGCCTGGCCGGCGAACGCGCCTGATCGGCACCATGGCGGGTTGCCGACGAGACATCCGCGTCGCCCGGACCGGCCCAGACCCGGTGACCTCTGAACACTCAAAACAACAGGATGATGCGGCGGGTATTCGCAACAGCATCTATTGTTGAGAAGCGCAGCTCCACCCCGGTGCCAACCCGTTCAACCGCTGGAGCAGGGACGGCTACCCAGGTTCCGGCTGCCCCGATTCCCGAGGGGCTGCGCAACAGCCTGCATGGCCGCGGGCAGCGGCTGACGCCCCAGCGGCAACGGGTGCTTGACCTGTTCCGCCGTATCGGTGAGGGCAGCCACCTGAGCGCCGAGGAGGTGCACCACCGGCTGCTGGGCGAGCAGACGCGGGTGTCCCTGGCCACTGTTTATCGCACGCTGCGCCTGCTGAGCGCCCTGGAGCTGCTGCGAGAGCTGGAGCTGCCCGAGGGGGGACGCCGCTTCGAACTGGCCAGCGACAGCCACCGTGATCACCACCACCTCGTCTGCGTGAACTGTGGCCGCACCGAGGAGTTCGACAGCACTCAGGTGATGGCGGCTGGCGAAGCGGCGGCCACCACCCATGGCTTCAGGTTGATGGAATGTGTGCTTACCGTGCGGGCGCTGTGTCCCCGTTGTGCCGCTGCTGCGCCCCTCTGAGCGGCACCACAACGGTGGCTTTCGGGGTGTCATCCGCCTCAGCAGGGCGCTGCGCACTGGAAAAGCCCATCACTGGGGCGCTGAGGCCCAGCTGTTGATGGGCCCAGTTGGTGGCCAGTGCGGCCAGCAGGGAGGCACGGTCACCGCGGATGCGAAGCATGGGGAATGGGGCGGGAATGGCCTCAGGTTGGGTTGACTCCGCGCCGACGCCAGCACCAGCACCACACGCAACGCGCCCAAATGACACCAGACGTCGTTGCCAAGGCCAATACCGCCAGGGCTCATGCCCTCTCTCATCCGCACACACGCGCTGTGGTATGCCCGCCTCTGCCCGGCAGGAGATCGTCTGCAAGAGAGACCCAGCGCGAAAACCGATGTCCCGTCCGATGCCCGGCCTTGCAATTACCAGTTGCTATTGAGAACCACTTGCAAAAAGGCGGCATTGCTGTTTAGAGTGCGAGTCATTCTCAATAAGCAGCGTCCGTGAGTTTCCGCTTCCTGCCCGATCAGCCCGCGGCCGCCGTACGCATGCCCATCGGTCAGACCGTGCTGCTCGACCCCCTGCACCGCCCCAGCGGCAGCTGCATCGAGGTGCTCGAAGGCATCGCCCGCGTCTACTGCCCCTGCGAGGAAACCGAGGGCATGACCCTCGCCTTTCTCCAGCCGGGCGATCAGCTGCGCACTGACCGCCTCTGCAGCGAAGGGGTCTGCGTGGAGGCACTCACGCCTCTCTGCTTCCGCAGTGATGGCGAAGCGGGCACAAGCGATGGCTTCGACCCAGTCAACGAATGGACCCTGCAACTGCTGCGCATCCGGCACCTGGGCAGCGCGGAGCAGCGCCTGCACGCCCTGTTCGGCCTGCTGGTGCGCCGGCTGGGGCGCCGCTGTGGACCCTGGTGCGACCTGCCCTTCCGCCTCACCCACGAACGCATCGGCGAACTGATCGGCACCACCCGGGTTACCACCACCCGGCTGATTTCGCGGATCCGACAGGCGGAGTTGCTCGAAGCCTCCAGCGGGCAAAGCGGCATGCGCCTGGCGCCCTCTCTGGTGGAGTCCGCCCCGCTGGCGGCCGCCTGAACGCAGCTGTGATCGTGGTGTTTTCTCCCTCCTTCCTGCCTCCTTCCACACAGGAGATCTGCCGTTCAAGCCCCTCTCACAGCCGCCCCGCAGACAGTCTGCTGGGCAGCCTTTGCCGCGAGATGGGCAAGGTGCTGAGCCGGCGCCGCCAGATCCACGCCCAACTGCCGCGTTGCCGCGACGCTGGCTTGATTCACAGGCTGCACCGTGAGTTGGAGCGGATGGCCGCTCGCCAGGCTGAAGTCCATGCCGTTGGCCTGGCCTTGCGCAAAACGCCAGGCCTTGATCCGTTCGGTGTTGCCTTCCTGGTGGAGCTCTGCCGTCGCCGCAGCCAGGCCTGATCAGGACGGGTCTGGCTTGGTTGTGGCGGGAGGTCAGTCCGCCAACTTGGCGGGGCCTGCTTTGCCGCCGGCCAGTTCGGCATCAAGAATCAGCAGCGCCGCCGGTTCGCCGCCAGACAGCCGCCAGCGACCGAGACGGTGGGCCGCCTCATCTTCAGAAGCCGTTTGATTGTCAATCAACGGGTCGAGAAATACTGTGGTGCGCACATCGCCCGATTGCTCAGCCAATGCATAGAGTTGGTTCAGCGATGTGGTCACATCCACTTCCATCTGAAAGACAGAAGTGAGAATGTCTTAGATGTCGTTCCACACCTGCTTGGGCGCATTGATGCTGCCGAGGGCCACTGGTTGTCCCCGCACCACCAGATAGTCGGCGAATAGGCCCGCATGGTTGCGTTCCTGATCCGATTCTTCCTTGAAGGTGCGGGAAAAGCCGCGCAACTCGCGCTCGGCGAACCAAACGGCCAGAGCCCAATAAGCGGAACTGGCGTTCAACTCCATCGCCAGATGCTGCTGGAGAGCCTCAAGCAGCGTTTCCTGCATGGGCTGGGCCACCGGCCGCCCGCCGCTTTGGAGGGTGCTGGTGGCGTGCTGCGTGCCGAGAACCATATTTGTAAAACCGTTTGGTGTGCGCTCAGTTTAGGGAGGCTGCTGGTCGAACAGTTCAGCCGCATGATCCGGCACAGCTCCATGTTCGATTTGTCACATGTTGAAGGTGCTGGTGCTGAGATCTGTGTCGTCTGAGCCTCCTAATATTCATGCAGCAACTTTTGATGCCATGGCCGCTCCGGCCGCGCCGCCTGAACAAACCACAGCGATGAAGCAGCGCCGCGATCGCATCCGTGTTTCCAAAAAGAAAGGCTGCAAACGCTCGAAGTGCTCGAACTGGAAGGGCGGCTGCTGCCGTTGCGGCCGGTCTTAACCCCTCCAATGCTGGTCCGGCCGGCGCTCTGTTCGTCAACCGAACACCCCCTTTTTTTAGGTCTGTTTCATGCTCCAGCCCCTTGGACCGGATGGCGTTTCGTCATCTGGTGCCCATTCTCTGTACGCGATCGAGCTGGAGGGTCTTTGGCATCGCTTTGCCGCTCGCTCAAGTGGGTCGATATGGACCATGCAAGGCATTGATCTGCGGCTCGAACGCGGAGAGCTGGTGGGTTTGCTGGGGCCTTCCGGGTGCGGCAAAACCACCCTGCTGCGCCTGATCGCCGGCTTTGATTGGCCGGAGCGTGGGGTGATCCGCCTGGCCGGCCGCGAAGTGGCCGGACCCACCCACTGCCTTGCTCCGGAGCGCCGCGGTGTGGGCATGGTGTTCCAGGATTACGCCCTTTTCCCCCACCTCACCGCCTGGAGCAATGTCTGTTTCGGCCTGAAGCGCCGCCAGAACAACGACCGCGCTGCTTGGTTGCTGAACCTGCTGGGCTTGAGCGAGCTGGCGCAGCGCTATCCGCACGAACTCTCCGGTGGTCAGCGCCAACGGCTTGCCTTGGCACGCGCGCTGGCACCGGAACCGGCGGTGGTGCTGCTTGATGAGCCCTTCTCCAACCTTGATGTCGAAGTGCGGCTGCGGCTGCGCAGTGAGCTGCCCACCGTGCTGGCCCAGTGCGGCACCAGCGGCCTGCTCGTCACCCACGACCCTGAAGAGGCGTTGGCGATCTGTGATCGGGTGGCCGTTCTTCACGACGGTCGGCTGCACCAGTGCGCCAGCCCACAGCAGCTGGTCAATCAACCTGCCACCTCCTTCGTTGGGCGGTTCGTGTTGCAGAGAAACGTGCTGCCTGCCTGGTGGCAAGGCTCAGATCTGCACACATTGCTGGGGCCGGTGCCGACGCTCAGCCCGTCATCCTTCCAGCGTTTGAGCGGGCGGGAAGCATCCCTGGAGGTGCTGGTCAGCCCCAACGATATTGAGCTCGACGCCGACGATTCCGGCGCCGCCAAGGTGATGGGCCGTGAGTTTCTGGGCCATACCTGGCTCTATCAGGTGGAGCAGGGGAATGTGCGGCTGCGGGTCAGACGGCCCATGGACCTGCCGCTGCAGATCGGTCAGCACTGTGCCTTGCGCCTGCGGCCTGCGGCTGTGGTATCAACCTTCCCAGCCGACTCCAGCCTTCAACCCACGCTGGTTACAAGCTGAAAAAAAACTCCCCCAGCCCACCAGATGAGGGAGTCCGTCTCCGCCATGAGTGTGGAATGGATCGGGCGGGGTGGGTGTCTCGTTCGGCGCCAGTTGCTGTCTCCTTCAGCGCCAGTTGCTGTGGCCGAAGGCACCACTGAATCGAAGGATAACGAACAAGGATAGATCGTGCGTAGCCACGATCTTATCCGGTGGTTGGACTA
>CALFOF010000336.1 GCA_937919075.1 uncultured Cyanobium sp.
AGCGGGAGATGGACATGCTGCTGGCCACCGGCGAGCAGGTGTCGATCGCCCTGCTGGCAATGGCGTTGCAGGCGATCGGGGTGCCGGCCGTGTCGATGACCGGCGCCCAGGTGGGGATCGTCACCGAATCGTCCTACGGGCGCGCGCGGATCCTGGAGGTGCGCACCGACCGCATCGAGCGACTGCTGGAGGAGGGCCAGGTGGTGGTGGTGGCTGGCTTCCAGGGCACCAGCAGCGGCAGCGCCGGCACGCCGGAGATCACCACCCTGGGCCGTGGCGGCTCCGACACCTCGGCCGTGGCGCTGGCGGCGGCCCTGTCGGCGTCGGTGTGCGAGATCTACACCGACGTGCCGGGCGTGCTCACCACCGACCCCCGCAAGGTGGCCGATGCCCAGCTGATGGAGCAGGTGAGCTGCGACGAAATGCTGGAGCTGGCCAGCCTCGGCGCCTCGGTGCTGCACCCGCGGGCGGTGGAGATCGCCCGCAATTACGGCGTGCCGCTGGTGGTGCGCTCCAGCTGGAGCGAGGCCCCCGGCACCCTGCTCACCAGCGGGCCGCCGCGCCCGATCGGCAGCGGTGGGCTGGAACTGGGCCGTCCCGTTGACGGCGCCGATCTTGAGGAGCACCAAGCGGTGCTGGCTCTCACCCGCGTGCCTGACCGGCCTGGTGTGGCCGCCCTGTTGTTCGAGGCCCTCTCAGCTGCGGGCCTGAACGTCGACCTGATCGTGCAATCGACCCACGACGGCACCACCAACGACATCGCCTTCACCGTGGCGGCGGATCAGCTGGAGGCCTCACTTGCGGTGTGCCGCAACCTGCTCGGCGACCTCCAGGCCGATGACACGGCCCTCAGCAGCGAACCGGGCCTGGCCAAGCTGAGCATCTCCGGGGCCGGGATCATGGGGCGGCCGGGCATTGCCGCGCGCCTGTTCGACACCCTGGCGCGCTACGGCATCAACCTGCGCATGATCGCCACCAGCGAGGTGAAGGTGAGTTGCCTGGTGGACGGCAGTCAGGGCCACCGCGCCCTGCGGGCCGCCGCCGAGGTGTTCGAGCTGCAGGAGCACCAGCTGCGCCACAACCCGCTGCCCTGCAAAATCAACGATCCTGCGGTGCGCGGCGTGGCCCTCGACCGGGATCAGGCCCAGGTGGCCGTGCGGCAGGTGCCCGATCGGCCCGGCACCGCCGCAGCCGTCTGCCGCAGCCTGGCGGATGCGGGCATCAGCCTCGACACGATCGTGCAGTCGGAGCGCACCCGTGGGGAAGGGCCCAGCCGCAGTCGCGACATGAGCTTCACGCTGCGACGGGAGGATCTGGCGCGGGCCCGCCAGGCGTTACAACCGCTGCTGCTGCAATGGCCGGCGGCCAGCTTTGAGCAGGGCAGTGCCATCGCCCGGGTCAGCGCCGTGGGCGCCGGCATGCCCTGCACGCCCGGCACGGCGGGCCGCATGTTCCGGGCCCTGGCGGCCGCGGGCATCAACATCGAGATGATCGCCACCAGCGAGATCCGCACCAGCTGCGTGGTGGCGGAAGAGGATGGGGTGAAGGCACTGCAGGCGGTGCACGCCTGCTTCGCGCTGGGCGGCGAGGCCCACCATCAGGCGGAAGGCAGCGAGGCCGCCACCAGCCACGACGCCGCCCTCCCCGCGGGCGCTTAGGTGCACTGGCTCTCCAATCGCCGTTGGCTGGCCCTGGCGGCGGCGCTCGATGCCGCCGGCCTGGTCGTGCTGGCGCTGCTGATCGGCCGGGGGCGCCAGGCGCCGAGCGACCCAAGCGCCGGCTTGCTGCTGGTGCTGATGTTGCTCTACTGGACCTTCGGCTGGCTGTTCGGCTCCTACACCGTGCTGCGCCGCTCCGACCTGCGCCGCACGCGCCTGGCCCTGCGGCTCGGGGTCACCAGCGCGGTGTCGCTCAGTGCCGCTGCCCTGCTGGGCTGGCTGGTGCGGGCAGGCCCGGATGTCGCCGTGCTGCACCGCGGCAGCCTTATTCCCCTGTTCGCACTCCTCGCCCTTTGGAGCGCCCTGGTGCGGCTGGCGATCCGGCACCTCTCCAGCCACCCCGGCAGCGACCACTGGCGGGTGCTGGCGCTGCCGGAAGAGATGGCGGCGATCGAGCGTGAATGGGGGCGTCAGGCAGGACGACCAGCGCTCGCCATCCGCGATGCGCGCGTCCAGGAGCCGCCAGCGGAAGGCCACCGCGCGGATCGTGAACAGCTGCCGGGCGGGCTGGATGGCATTGCGCTCAGCCCTGGTGTGCAGGTCGACCCCGCCCTGATGCGGCGGGCAGAGCAGCTGGCCTGGCTGGGAGGGCCGCTCACCACCTTGGCAGAGATGGCCGAGCAGGAGTTGCAGCGCATCCCGCCGCAGTGGGTGGGCCATCAGTGGCTGCTGTTTTCCGGGCGGATCGAGGGGCGTCAGCCCACAGTGGAGAGGCAGCTCAAGCGCTTCGCCGATGTGGCCATCAGCCTGCTGCTGCTGTTGCTGGCCGCGCCGCTGCTGCTGCTGGCTGCGGCACTGATCCGCTGGGGCGATGGCGGGCCGGTGTTTTACCGCCAGCGCCGCTCCGGCCTGATGGGCGAAGCCATCGAAGTGATCAAGCTGCGCTCGATGGTGCGGCAGGCGGAGGCGGGGGGGGCCAGGTGGTCAGAGCCCAACGATCAACGCATCACGCCGGTGGGGGTGTGGCTGCGGCGCACCCGCCTCGATGAACTGCCCCAGCTGCTGAACGTGCTGCGCGGCGAAATGAGCCTGATCGGCCCACGGCCTGAGCGACCGGAGCTGGAAGGGGAACTGGAGCAGCGCATCCCCCACTACCGGCTGCGGCACTGGATCCGTCCGGGCCTGAGCGGTTGGGCGCAGGTGAACATGCCCTACAGCTCCAGCGTGGAGGATGCTGAACTGAAGCTCAGCTACGACCTCTACTACCTGCGCAACGGCAGCATCTGGCTGGATCTGCTGATCCTGGCAAAAACGATCAAGACCGTGCTGAAGGCCTCCGGGCGCTGAACCAGCCACGCAAACAGCGAGCATCATCTCCTCGGCTAGAGATACCAGGCAAGGTTTGCTGGTGGTGCCGTGCAGTTAAATCGCACTTCACGAGTGCTTGGCAGAGCGAACAACCCTGGAGAAGAAAGGCATGATGAATCCAGCCGAGATCAAGAATGGCGAGCTCGTACAATAGGTGCTGGCATCATCTGTGCCGCAGACAATATAGATAGCAGCACTACATAGCATGAGGCAATGCATGCACAGGCTTACGCGCACCGGAGTGGCACCCAAGCACTCGGAGGTTCTCTACCAATGAATCACGACCACACGACCTAGCATCTTCCAGACAATCAGGAGCCACACGGGTGCGCGATTGAGAAGGGTGACATCTTTCCTGAAAGCTGTGGAGATGGCTCCACGGCATGTCAATGAGAATGACCTGGTCAGCCTAGATGCACGTGCCCGCTCCCATCGAGCTGGCCGCTGTCAACGACGCTCGTAGGCTTTGTTCATTCACAATAGGCGTTGTCGCGGCAATGATCAATTTTGTCAAAAGCCTGATAGCGTACACGGGCAAGAACGGTCGCGAAAGGCCTTTGCCGATCCTGAATCAGGTTCACTTATGTCACTTCGCTATGTCATTCGAACACTTGACAGGCCAGAAGACCTCAAGGATCTGC
>CALFOF010000337.1 GCA_937919075.1 uncultured Cyanobium sp.
GCTGTCCTCCCACCCATCGCCCAGTGTCTTCGATGCTGTCGGCGACGTGCAGCAGGTGATGCCCCAGCTCGGCCCCTTGCTGGAAGGCACCAAGCCGATCCTGCTCTGGCTGCTGGAAGCCCAAGTGCTTTCAGTCGCTGAGCTCTCCGCCCTGTGCGGGCTCACCCAGCGGGAACCACGTCTACGCATCGTGGCGGAGATGGGCGGCTCTCGCTCGCTGCGTTGGCGTCCGCTCGACCAGTGCGTTGCCGCCTGAGCAGGCCCTGCGCCGGGGCCATTGGGTCAAGTTGATCTGCGGTGCCAGCAACCAGGATCTGGCCGCGATCGTTGATCTCTGCGGCATCTACACGCTGGCGGGCGTTCAGGCGATCGATGTGGCGGCTGACCCCGCCGTGGTGGCGGCAGCACGACGCGGCATGGCCTGGGGGATGGAGCGCTCCACTGGCCACGGCGCCCCCTGGCTGATGCTGAGCCTCAGCGATGGGGCCGATCCGCACTTCCGCAAGGCCCGCTTCGACTCTGAGCAGTGCCCGCCCTCCTGTCCCCGTCCCTGTGCGCGGGTGTGCCCGGCCCTGGCCATCGGCGAGCGTGGCGGCGTGATCGCCGAGCGTTGCTACGGCTGCGGGCGTTGCCTACCGGCCTGCCCGCTCGGCCTGATCGAGGCCAGGGAGCACGCCCTATCGGCGGAGGCGGTGACCCCCCTGCTGGTGGCGCTGCAGCCCGATGCGGTGGAGATCCACACCCAGCCCGGCCGCGGCGTTGCTTTCGCCCAGCGGCTGGACCAGGTGCTGGCTGCCCATCTGCCGCTGCAGTGCCTGTCTGTCAGTTGCGGCTTGGAAGCGCCCGCCAACGGCCGGGGCGAGGCGTTGGCTATCCGCGCGGAAGCTTCCGGCAGGGATCGTTCAAGCGCGGAGCCTTCAGGCCTGGAACGTTTGGCCGCGGAGCTCTGGCAACGATTTGCGCGCCTCCGTGCGGCAGGGCTGCGGCCCCTCTGGCAGCTCGATGGCCGGCCGATGAGCGGCGATGTGGGGGACGGCACGGCCCATGCCGCGGTTCGGCTGCTGGCGGCGTTGCGGCCCTGGGCACCCCCGGGGCCCCTGCAGCTGGCGGGCGGCACCAACGGCCACACCCTGGAGCTGCTGCGTCGTCATGCGGGCTCTGCGGCTGCGGCGCGGCGGCTCAGTGCTGGTGTGGCCTTCGGCGGGATGGCACGCCGTCAGCTGCAGCCGCTGCTGCTGGAAGCCGAGCGGCGGGGCACACGGCTGCTCGACGACGCGGACCTCTGGCCCGAGGCGCTGGCAAGGGCCCGGCAGCTGGTGGGCCCGTGGCTGGCCTCTTGATGGCTAGAACGGCAGTTCTGGAGTGATTGGCCATGCAAGCTCCCGACGCTGCCCCCCTCGCCCTCGCCCTCGCCCCTGCCGGCGCCCTCGCACCCCAACGGGTGACCGACGATCTCGAAGCGCTGCTGGCGGTGCTCCCGGAGCGGGTGCGCGAGGCCTTTGCCGCCACTGAGAGCCGCGACCAGCTGCTTGAGGTGGTGCTCGATCTGGGCCGCTGCCCGGAGGCCCGCTACCCGGGGCGTGCCATCGCTCTCACCGACCAGCCGATCGACCGCTCGGACCTGGCGGCCGTGGTGGAGCGCCTCGGCCAGTTCGGTGGCGACAACCGTGCGGGCATCGAGCGCACCCTGCACCGCATCAGCGCCATCCGCAACCGCACCGGCGATGTGGTGGGTCTCACCTGCCGGGTGGGCCGGGCCGTGTACGGCACGGTGGCCATGGTGCGGGATCTGCTGGATTCCGGCCAGTCGCTGCTGTTGATGGGGCGTCCTGGTGTCGGCAAGACCACGGCCCTGCGGGAGATCGCCCGGGTGCTGGCGGACGACCTGGAGCGCCGGGTGGTGGTGATCGACACCAGCAACGAGATCGCCGGTGACGGCGACATCCCCCACCCCGCCATCGGCCGGGCCCGCCGCATGCAGGTGGCGCGCCCCGAGCTGCAGCACCAGGTGATGATCGAAGCGGTGGAAAACCACATGCCGGAAGTCATCGTGATCGATGAGATCGGCACATTGCTGGAGGCCCAGGCGGCCCGCACGATCGCGGAACGGGGGGTGCAGCTGGTGGCCACGGCCCATGGCAATGAGCTGGCCAACCTGATCAAGAACCCCACCCTCTGCGACCTGATCGGCGGCATTCAGTCAGTGACGCTCGGCGATGAGGAAGCCCGGCGGCGCGGCTCCCAGAAGACCGTGCTGGAGCGCTGCGCTGACCCCACCTTCCCGCTGGCGGTGGAGATGCACAGCCGCAGCCGCTGGTTGGTGCACCGTGACGTGGCCCGCACGGTGGATTTCCAGCTCAGGGGGCAGCCCGCCCGCCCCCAGGTGCGCGAATGCGATGCCTCCGGCCGGGTGCGGCTCGAGGAGAGCGACAA
>CALFOF010000338.1 GCA_937919075.1 uncultured Cyanobium sp.
GCGACAGCCGCTCATCCAGGCTGTCGCGCTCGCAGAGGAGAGTGTTCATCGGCTGATCGTAGGAATCAGGCCGCTGCCAGGGGCAACTCCCGCCGGCAGAACGGCAGTTCCGCGTTGACGGCTTCAATCTCCTCCAGCAACTGGGCGTTGGCCTGCGGCAGCCACTGACGCACGAGGCGATCGAAGCGGGGGTCACTCCAGCGGTGCAGGCTGGCCCGCGGCTGGGCCACGAAGCCGCGGCGGCGTTTGTGGCTACCGCCCGCACCGGGATCGAACCAGCGCAGGCCCTGGCGGATCGCCCACTCGATCGGGGCGTAGTAGCAGACATCGAAGTGGAGGTTCTCGATCTCCTCGTTGCTGCCCCAGTAACGGCCCCACAGGCCCTCCTGGCTGCGCACGCACAGCGACATGGCGACCGGCATAAGCGGATCACCGCGGTGGGCGCTGAACAGCACCAGGTCGGAACGCAGGTGCTCGGCCGCGTAGCGGAAGAATTCCTCGGTGAGGTATTTGCTGCCCCAGGCCCCCCAGCGAGCGCAATGCTGCTCATAGAAGCCGTGCATGCGCTGCAGCATCACCGCCGGAATCTCCTCCCCCACCAGTGGGCTCACCGTGAGGCCCGCCTCCGCCACGGCGCGGCGCTCACGGCGGATGTTGCGCCGCTGGTTGGCATTGAAGCCGAGCAGGTAGTCGTCGAAGCTGGCGAAACCGGGATTGCTCCAGAGGCTCTGCTGGTTGAGCCAGGTGGCCCAGCCCGCTGCTTCCGCCAGGGGCTGCCAGCTGGGATCGACGTACAGCAGGTTGCAGCTCAACAGCCGCTGCTCCCGGCAGAAGCGGTCGATCTCTTCGAGCATCAAGCGGGTGAGAGCGGCCTCATCTTCACCGGTGGCCACCTGAAAGCGGTACCCCTGCACCGGGCTCACCGGGCTCATCCCCACCAGCTTTGGGTAGTAGCGCAGGCCCATCTGTCCTGCGAGCTGGGCGAAGGATTGATCGAAAACGAATTCGCCGTAGCTGTGGCCCTTCAGGTAGAGCGGCGCCAGGGCCACCAGCGCCTCGCCGCGCCAGACCCCCAGATGGCAGGGTTGCCATCCTTGACGGGGAACGATGCTGCCGGAGGCCTCCAGACCATGCAGCCAGCGCCAGCTGAAGAAGGGGATGCGGGCCGCGCCACAGAGTTCCTGCCACTGGGCTTCGCTGATCCCGGCGGTGGAGGGGTGCCAGCGGGTCTCGAGTTCAGCCATGCCGCCGCACCACGCTCATGCATCGCGCCGGACGCAAAACTAACCACAGGAGCCGGATGACGGTGCGCCACGGAACCGCCACACGACACGCCCTGGCCAGGCTGCTGGGGCTCGGCCTGCTCGTTGCCTTCGCCGGCAGCGGGCAGCCGGCGGCGGCGAGCCTGCTGCAGCCCCTGCTGCTGCTGATGCGCCCCCAACTGGAAAACCGGCTGGCCGAAATGTGCGTGCGCCTGGGCGCAGGGGGCACGGCCAGGCTGGAGCGGAGCCTGCGGCAACCCTGCCGCCAACTGGCGGGGCCGGTGAGCACCTGCTTGATCCGGGAATCCGAAGCCACAGGCCGCACTTTTGGTGTAATCACCGAAATGTTGGGCGGCCGCTTCGGTGACGACAGCGAGGCGGTGGCCAAGCGTTGCGCCGCCAAGCTATTGGGCCTGCCGCCCGAAAGCCTGAAGGATGTGTCGCTGGAGGATCTCGGACGCCGCTTCAGCCCTCAGGGCTCCCCCTGAGGGCTGGCCAGGGGGGCTGGGCGCCGGTAGCGCAGCAGCAGCTCCCCGCCGCCGAGGTGGCTGTGCTCCAGCAGCTCCCACGCCGACGCCGCGGCCAGCGCAGCCGCCGGCAGCCAACTGTGGGGCCCACCCAGCAGGAGCGGGCACAGGGTGAGCTGCAGTTCGTCCACCAGCTGGGCACTCAGCAGGGCTCCCGCCAACTCGGCGCCCCCAAGCAGCACGAGGCGCTCCAGCCCCAGGGCGCGCAGCTCGGCCAGAGAGTCGGCCCAGTGGCCCAGTTCCAGCCGTCGCTCGAAGCCGGGGGGCACCGGCAGGAGCAATGGGGCCGGGCCGGCGGCCTGCAGCAGCCAGCGGCGCAGCGGTTGGCTGAAAAACGGCAGCGTGGGCGCAAGGTGGCCGCTGCGGCTCACCACCACGGCCAGCGGCTGAGGCGAACGGCCCTGGGTGGCACGCCGGGCCAGCAAACCAGGCTCGCGGATCAAGCAGGTGGTGCCGTGCACACGCAGGGTGCGCGCTCCGATCAGGCAGCCATCCGCCCAGGCCAGGGACGCTTCCAGCACGGCGCGATCACCGGCGCCGCCGAGCTGGGCTGCGCCACCCCCAGCGGGCGCGAGGCGGCCGTCGAGGCTGCTGGCCAGCACCAGCCGCAGCTGGGGCAGCTGAGGGGTGGCGGAGGAGGTGCTCAGGCGTAGGCGAGGGCTTCGAGTGCCTGGGGGCGCATCTCCAGCTGCGGCACCTCGGCGTAGACCTCGGCAGCGTTGTTGGGGCTCTCCTGGAGGCGCACCTTGTGGAGCGTGGCACCGGCGGCGGCCACCGGAACGCTGAGCAGATCGGCGATGTGCAGCGCGATGTTCTCGGCGGTGGGCACGCAGTCGGCGAAATGGGCCACATCCTTGTTGAGGAAAGTGTGATCAAACGGCTCGACCACCAGTTC
>CALFOF010000339.1 GCA_937919075.1 uncultured Cyanobium sp.
TGGCGGGCACGGTGATGGTGGAGCCCACCGAAAGCGAATCCCTGGCGGAGATCGACCGCTTCTGCGACGCCATGGTGGCGATCCGCGCCGAGGCAGCCAAGATCGAGGCGGGGCAGGCCGAAGCGGAGAACAACACCCTGAAGCGGGCGCCCCACACCCTGGCGGCGGTCACCGCCGACCTCTGGGACCGGCCCTACAGCCGCAGCGAGGCGGCCTTCCCGGCCGGCGACGGCCAGCGGCAGAACAAGTTCTGGCCGGCGGTGGCCCGCATCGACAACGCCTACGGCGATCGCAACCTGGCGTGCACCTGCCCCTCGGTGGAGGAGCTGGCCAGCAGCAGCATGACCACCACCCCGGAGCGGCTGGCGGTGCCGATCTGAGCGCCGGTGGCGGCGCTGATTCGAGTGGCCGTGGCGGTGGCGATTCGAATGGCCGTGGCGGTGCTGATTCGAATCTCCGAACCTCAGGCCCGCTTTAAGGGCAACACCTGGCACGATGGCTCTCTGGCCAGACAGGGCCAGTGATCTCGGTGACGGGTGTACGCCACTGCTACGATCAACATTATTTCTACAGAAAACCCTGTTGCTGGATCCTGCCCAACAAGGCAAGCTCGGGCCACAAGGCATCCAACCAGCAACAACTCAGGCCACGGCACACGTTTCGACCGAACCATGAACGGCAACGACGGCCCCACTTCCCCGATCCTGTCTGAGCTTTCGATTCGTGCCGACAAGCCGGCTCCGGTGAACCGGACTCCCGAGCTGCCGCCGATCCCGGGCTCTCTGGCCCATTCCTCCGCCCGCGGCGAAACCATCCGCGTGGATGGCACCAACGTGGTGCGCGTCCCCTTTGGCGTGCGTCAGCCGCGCCGGCACCGCCCGGCACGGCCGGAAACCTGGGTCACCCTGGTGCTGCCGTTCCAGGCCGGTGGCCCCACGCCGCCCCAGGCGGCCTGAAGCCCTGCTCTCAGGCGACCCTGCGCTCAGGCAGCCTTGCCGAGCCGCCAATCCACCAAGGCCTTCACATCCGCCAGTGAGCTGGCGGGAGCGCGGAACGGCAACACATCCATGGGGCTGCGCTCCGGCCGCACCAGCCAGGTGAGGTCGGGCTGGGGCATCAGCACGAAGCCGCGGTAGCGCACCACCCAGCGGGGGCCGCTGCCACCGCCATCAGCGGCCGGAAGGATAGTGGGCAGGCTGGCATCGGACAGTGAACGAACCGTGGCCATGGCCGTACGCGGCAGCTGGTATGCCGTTATTTCAGCGAACCCAGTTGCATTTGGCAGCATCTTTCGCTTCCTTTCTGCAGGCAATTGAAGACTCTTCAGAAATACTCAGCAGATTTGCCACCGCCGGGTGCAAGCCGGCCCAAGCTCAGGCCAGCTCGAACAGCAGCAGGTCGGCGCTGGCCTCCCCGGCCACCAGCTCTCGGGGAACCCCATGGGCAGCGGCGGCGGCACTGGCCGGGTGAGTGCCCGGCCCGCTGGCGGAGTTTGCGCCCTCGTAGCCCAGCCCATCGCCGCGCTCCAGCCGGCGGCCACCGTCGAGGGTGATGCTGCCGTCGATCAGCTGCAGCCAGAACTGGCGGCTGGCCACCAGCGGCAGCTCCAGACGGGTGCCAGCCGACGGCCGTGCCCGCCAGAGCCGCACTGGCCGGTGCACGGCCATGGCACCGTCCCGCCGCTCGGGATCCAGCAGCAGGGTCCAGCCCTCACCGACGCTGAACGGCTTCTGCTCGTAGGCCGGCGGGATGCCGGTGCTGGCGGGTTGGATCCAGATCTGCAGCAGCCGGCAGGGGGCCGCCCCCTTGTTCACCTCGCTATGCACCACGCCGGTGCCGGCGCTCATGCGCTGCACTTCACCGGCCCGCAGCACCTCGCCGTTGCCCATCGAATCGTGGTGGGTGAGCTCCCCTTCCACCATCACCGTGACGATCTCCATGTCGTTGTGGGAATGCATGCCGAAGCCGCGGCCGGCAGCGATGGTGTCGTCGTTGATCACCCGCAGTGGGCCGAACCCCATCCAGGCCGGATCGAAGTGGCTGGAGAAGGAAAAGCTGTGCCAGCTATCGAGCCAGTCGAGCTGGCTGTGGAAGCGTTCCGGGCCAGGGCGGAACACCGGGGTGGCGGCAGAACGCTGGGTGTTGGTGGTGGTCATGGCGGTGCTCCCGGAAATGGATGGAGAGTGGGGTAGTCGGTGTAGCCAGCCGGGCCCTGGCTGTAGAAGGTGGCCGGATTGGACGCATTGAGGGGTGCCCCCAGCCGCAGCCGCTCCGGCAGATCCAGGTTGGCCAGGAAGGCCGTGCCAAAGGCCACCGCATCGATGGCGCCGGCGCCGATGGCAGCGTTGGCTTCTGCGGAGCTGTAGCCCATATTGGCAATCAGCACACCCTTGAAGCGCTCGCGCACCGGCGTGAGCACATCGCCTTGCTGCTGCTGGAAGAAGTCGCCGCGCATCACGTGCAGGAAGGCGAGGCCGGTGTCGTTGAGGTGATCCGCCAGCCAGCTCGCGAGCGCCACAGGATCGCTGTCGCGCATGGCGTTGTAGCTGTTGAGCGGCAAGAGGCGCAGCCCCACCAGCTCCGTTTCAACGCGGACCGCCTCGATCACCTCCAGCAACAGCCGCGCCCGGTTCTCGATCGGGCCGCCATAGGGGCCGCTGCGCTGGTTGCTGCCATCGCGCAGGAATGTATCCAGCAGGTAGCCATTGGCGCCGTGTACTTCCACGCCGTACAGCGGCCCCAGCTCAGGCCGGCAGCAGCACCGGCTGCCGGTAAGGGATGAAATTGGCCTTGCGGGTGCCGCAGAGCGGGCAGACCCAGCTGTCGGGGATGGCCTCGAACGGGGTGCCGGCGACGATGCCGGAATCCAGGTCGCCGAGGGCGGGGTCGTAGATCACCGCGCAGACCTTGCAGACCCACAGGCCCGCCACGGGCTCGCTTTCCCCAGCCGCGCCCTGGCCCTGAAGGGCTTCGAGGGCCACGCTGTAGCGGTCAGCGTGGTGGTGCTCGATCGGGGTGAGCCGGCCGAAGTTGCTGGCTGCCTGGCGGAAGAGGCCGGCGTGCTGCTCGGATTCGGCGATCTGCTCGGTGAATTCGGCCGCGGCACCGTCGTCGCAGTCGGCGTGGGCTTGCGCAGCGAACTCCGGATACATGGTGGTGTACTCGTAGGTTTCGCCCTCGACCGCCAGCTCCAGGCAGCGGCTCAGCACCTGCTGCCTGGCTTCGTCTGAGAGAGCGGCGGGGTCGGCCACCACCAGCTCGGGATGGAGCAGGCGGAAATGCGCGAAGGCGTGCTCGGTTTCCTGGGCGGCGGTGTCACGGAAGAGGCGGGCGAGCTCGCTGTTGCCGAGCTGCTTGGCCACATCAGCGAAGAAAAGGTATTTGCGGTTGGCCATGCTCTCGCCGCCAAAGGCCGCTTCGAGGTTGGCAAGGGTGCCGGGTTTGGAGATGTCCATGGAGACGGCGTGCGGTGGGCTGGGCGGTGGTGGGCTGGGCTGTGGTGGAGCCGCCTCCCTCGGTGGAGAAGCCTGCTCCGCTGCCACCATGGGGCCTGCGCCCGCAGGCGTCTGTTCTGGCCGGACCCAGCGCCCGCCTCCCATGGCCTTCCCAGGTTCACCCCACCGCCCCCTGTCTGCGGCCACCATCGGCCCGAGGCTCGCGGCCACTGCTGCTGTCACTGCTGCCGTTGCTGCTGCACCTGTTGCTGCCCTGGTTGCCGCCGCTGCCCTTGCGGCGCCCGCCGGGGCCCTGCCCCGGCAGGTGATTTTGCTGCGCCACGGCGACAAGGTGGCCGCCGGCGATGGCAACTACAACCTCTCGGCCAACGGCTTTCTGCGCGCGATCAACCTGGGCCGGCTGATTCCCGCCTGCTTCGGCGCCCCAACCCACATCCGCACCTTCTTCCTCAACCCCGACACCAGCAAGAACGCCCGCAGCTACCAGAGCGCCGTGCCGCTCGGAGTGGCCACCGGGATCAACATCTCCATTTCCCAGGCTTCAGTGGAGGATTCCTTCATGGATGGGCAGGACATCCTCCGCAAACCGGCCTACAAGGGCGGCAGCCTGGTGCTGTTCTGGGAGCACCGCCGGATGCCGGATCTGGCCCGGGGGCTGGGCTGGGCGGCGATGCCCGCCATCGGCGCGATGGATTTCGACCAGATCTTCGTGCTGCGCTACACCAAGCCAGGCGTTCCCCCCCAGGTGGAAAGCCTGAGCCAGCACAAGCTGTTCGAGGCGCCCTGCTTCCGCGAAGCCCGCTCGCCCCTACCGGCCGTGGCGCTGCCGGCCGTGTCGCTGCCGCGCTGAGCAGCAGCCGCAGCAGGCGCCTCAGTAGTTGGCGCCACTGCGGCGCTGGTGCACGGCGGTGACGCCGGTGCCATCCAGCAGGCCGCCGTGGCTCACCTGGGCATAGACCAGCCAGTGGTCGCCGCATTCCATCCGCTGGCTCACGCTGGCCTCCAGCCAGGCCAGTGCTTCGGGCAGCAGCGGCTGGCCCGCCGGACTGTGCTCCAGCTCCAGGCCCGCCAGCCGGTCGGCGCCGGGGGGGTAGGGCTGCAGGAAGCGCTTCATCGGCCCGCTCTCGCGGCCTTCGGCCAGCACGTTGAGCACGAAGCGATCGCCCACGTGCAGCAGGCTCTCCACGGCGCGATCCCGGGCCACCGCCACCGTGAAGCCGGGAGGCGTGAAGCTGGCCTGGCTCACCCAGCTGGCCACCATGCCGCCGCTCAGGGCGGCCGCCCCCTCTCCCTTCACGCAGGTGAGCACGCAGAGCGAGCCCACCACCCGGCCCAAGGCCAGCACCGCCGGGTTGCTGCGGCTTTCGCTGAGGCCGCCAGCCACCACGCGCCGTTGACGCTTCTGCTGGTTGAGCAGTTGCCGCCCCAGGGCCGTGCCCGTTTCCTCCATGCGCTTGAGCGTGGGCGGATCGGGGCTGAACTTCACCCGGATCGGCTCGAAGGCGAAGCGGAAACCGCCGTCCCGCAGCTTGGTTTCCAAGAGATCGATGGCCTCACCGCTCCAGCCGAAGCTGCCGAACACCCCCACCGGCTTGGCGCGGTCACCTTCGGCCAGCAGGGTGCCGAGCGCCGAGACGATCGGCGTGGGGGCGTGGCCGCCCAGGGTGGGAGAGCCGATCAGCACCGCATCGCAGCTGCGGATCGTTTCAAGCAGCTGGTCGGGTGGGGCGAACTCGCAGTTGATGCTCTCCACCCGCACGCCCGTGCGCGCCACGCCTTGGGCGATCGCATCGGCGAGGGCGGCGGTGTTGCCGTAGGCGCTGGCATAGAGCAGCGCCACCGACAGGCGGGTTTTCTCGAGGTTCTCCCCCCAGCGCCTGTAATCGGCCAGCAGGCTGCGCCAGCTTTCAGTGATCGCCGGGCCGTGGCCGGGCGCGATCGTGCGGATCTCCAGCTGATCGAGCCGGTCGACCACCGTTTCCACCTGGCGGGCCATCGGCGCCATCAGGCAGTCGTAGAAGTGACGGCGGTCTTCCTCGGTGCTGTCGCGGTTGGCCTCGGCGTAGGCCTCGCTGCAGAGGTGGGCGGCGAAGAACTTGCCGCTCATCAGCAGGCCGGTGCGTTCCTCAAAGGCGATCAGGGCACCGGGCCAGCGTGGCGTGGGGGCAGGCAGCAGGGTGAGGCGGAAGCCGTTGGCCAGCTCGCGGCTCACCTCCTGCTTCACCACATCGATCGGCGGCAGGGGCGGCAGCGGCGGTTCGTCCACCTCACTGCCCGGAGCGGCGGGGCGGCGTTGCTGCCACAGCTCCTCCACCAGCCGGGCGCCGGTGTTGGAGGCCACCAGCATCAGGGCGGGCCAGCCAGCCGCCAGCTCGCGCAGCAGCGCCACCCGGTTGGGGTTGACATGACCGAGCACCACCTTGAGCGGCGCCGCCGCCGGCACCAAAGCGGCCAGCTGGGCCAGGAACGGCGCCGTGAACGAAGCGCCCGGGGGATGCACCAGCACCGGCGGGATCTCCCGCTGGGCACTGTTGCGGCCACCGGCGAACAGGAAGGCATTGGCACTGGTGCCGCGCTCCAGGCCGTACTCCACCTCGAAGCGCAGCCGTTTGGGGCTGAGGCAGCGCAGGCAGGTCAGGCCTGCGTCCAGCGGAATGGTGATGACGCTGCGGTCGATCACTGCCGGGGCCGCAGTGGTGGGATCAAGAACAAGATCAGCCATCAGTAATGATTCCCCACCTTGCGGTGATGCACGGCCGTGGTGGCTTCGGTGTCGGACACCGTGCCCTCCTCCACCGCGGCGTAGATGATCCAGTGGTCGGGGGTTTCCATGCGCTGCACCACCCGGCAGCCGAGGAAGGCGAGCGCATCGCTGAGCACCGGGCCACCGGCGGCGGCGCCATCGAGGGTGGGCACACCGGCGAAGCGGTCGGCGCCGGGGGGGAAACGCTTGAGGAAATGGCGCAGCAGGGGCTGGTAGTTGTCTTCGCGCAGGATGTTGAGCACGAAGCGATCGTCCACCTGCATCAGCGCTTCGATGGCGCGGTCTTTGGCCACGGCGATCGAGAGGCCCGGTGGATCGAAGCTGGCCTGGCTCACCCAGCTGGCCACCATGGCGCTGCTGCGTTCCTGCTGGCGGGCGGTCACGATGTAGAGACCACCGCTGAGCCGCCCCAGCGCCTTGTCCACATCGGCATCGATCGCCTTCATGGCGGCGATCGTTTTCGCCTTGGTGAGCAACTGGCCCAGGTCGGTGCCGGCCTCTTCGCAGCGCTGGTAATCGTTGCCATCGGGAGCCTGGCGGACGCGCAGCGGCGCGAAGGCCTCCTTCTGGCCCAGGCCGCGCAGCTGGCTGGCCACGCTGTCGATCGGTTGATCGTTGCCGCCGAAGGCGTCGTAGCAGGCCACCCATTGCTTGGGTTTGAGCGCCGCCAGCAGCGTGCCGATCGACTGCTGCAGCTCCGCATCGGGGCTGGCGGGCCAGGTGGGCACCACCACGGC
>CALFOF010000340.1 GCA_937919075.1 uncultured Cyanobium sp.
CCAGTCCATTCAGTGCTGCAGAAAACGGAGCCGCTTCACGGGGTGGCGGAACGGGCCTGCTGACGGGCCTGTTCCTTCTCGGCGTCGCGCTGTTGCTTGCCGCGCCAGAACAGCTTGATCGGCGAGCCATCGAAGCCCAGACCCTGACGGATCTGCCGTTCCACGTAGCGGCGGTAAGTTTCGCCAAACAGCTTTGGTTCGTTCACGAACAGGGTGAAGCTCGGCGGCCGCACCGCCACCTGGGTGCCGTAGTAGATGCGGCCCTGGCGGCCACCGCGGCTGGTGGGCGGAGAGCGCCAGCTCACCGCCTCCTGCAGCACTTCATTCACCACCGAGGTGGTGACGCGGCGCCGGTGCTGCTCAACAGCCAGCATTGCCAGCGAAAAGATGCTCTCCACCCGCTGGCCGTTGAGGGCCGAAGTGAACAGCATCGGCGCCCAGTCGAGAAAATAGAGCTTGGCCCGCAGGTCTTTTTCCATCGCCGTCATGGTGTGCGAATCCTTCTCGATCGCATCCCACTTGTTCACCACGATCACGCAGGCGCGGCCGTCTTCCTCGATGCGGCCCGCCACGCGCTGATCCTGTTCGGTCACGCCATCGAGTGCATCGATCACCAGCACGCAGACATCACTGCGTTCCACCGCCTTGAAGCTGCGGGTGATGCCGAAATACTCAGGCCCATAGCTGACACTGCGACGGCGGCGGATGCCGGCGGTGTCGAGAAGTTTCCACAGGCGCCCCTCCCGCTCGATCGTGGTGTCGATCGTGTCGCGGGTGGTGCCGCGGATCGGGCTGACGATCGCCCGGGGCTCACCGCAGATGGCGTTGAGCAGGCTGGATTTGCCCACATTCGGCCGGCCGATGATCGCCAGCTGGATCGGCTCCTCTGTTTCCTCCGCGTCAGCGGGAGGCAGGAATTCGATCACCTTGTCGAGCAGATCGCCGGTGCCGGCACCGTGGATGGCTGAGATCGGGAACGGTTCCCCCAGCCCCAGGCCCCAGAATTCGGCGGCCATCGCCAGGCCCTGATCGGGCGATTCGCACTTGTTCACCGCCAGCAGCACCGGCCGGTTCTGGCCGCGCAACCATTCGGCGATCGATTCATCCGCCGCCGTGACCCCCGCCTGGCCATCGACGATCACCACCGCCACCACCGCTTCGGCGAGGGCGAGGTTGGCCTGTTCGCGGATCTCCGGCAGAAACTCGCTGTCGTCATCAAACACCAGGCCACCGGTGTCGACCACCTTGAAGGTGCGATCTCCCCAGAAGCCCTCCTGGTAGGTGCGGTCACGGGTGACACCGGGCTCGTCGTGGACGATCGCCTCACGGCTGCGGCACAGCCGGTTCACCAGAGTGGATTTGCCCACGTTGGGGCGCCCGATGACGGCGACGACTGGTAACGCCAAGTGGCTTTATCTCAACAACGATGTCTTTGTTTCACACTACATAACGGTGCCCGGTTCAGCAGGAGCGGTCGATGGGATGGCCAGTGGCTGGATCGGCTGGGGGATCCAGCAGCGGCGGCAGCGGACCGCTCTCCGGCAGCGGCTCGCTCCGTTGTGCCAGATCGGCCAGCAGCCAGTTCACTGCCGTGGCCCGGCGGGTGCGGCGGGGAAACAGCTCGCCGATGCGGTAGCCGGCGAAGCCCAGCTGCTGCTTGAGCAACTGTTTATGGGCAGCGGCAATGGAGCGGGTGAGCCGCACACTGGGGGGACGCTCCGCGATCAGCGCCGGCGCCAGCGGGTAGGCCAGTGCCCAGTCGCTCGGCGTGGCGGCGGTGGCGCGCCACGGCGCTGGTCCGTCCTCCAGCCCGTCAGCGGGGGCGTAACCCAGCCGCTGCCAGATCAGCTCGCAGACGAAACGGTCGCTGGTGCGGTCGTCGAGGATCAGCTGCAGCAGCTGGCGACTGAGCGGATGGGGGCAGGAGTCGGTCATGGCGAGGCGGCAAGAGAGTGCGGTGCGGGGTGGCGGGAAGATGAACACCTGATGACCCTGCCACCGCTTCCGCTTCCGCTTCCGCTTCCGCTTCCGCTTCCGCTTCCGCTTCAGCTTGAGGGCCGCGGCCAGCCGCGCCAGCTCCGCTGCCGGGTGTTCCAGTCACCGCTGGCGGGGGTGAGCGACCGAATCTTCCGGGGCTTTGTGCGCCGCTGGGCCCCCGACGCCCTCCTCTACACCGAGATGGTGCATGCCACTTGCTTGGAGCGGGGCCACGGCAGCGAGAAATTTGATGCCCTGGCCGGCGAAAACGGGCCGATCGCAGTACAACTGTTCGACCACCGGCCCCGGGCCCTGGCTGAGGCCGCCCGGCGGGCGGAGGCGGCGGGCGCCTTTCTGATCGACATCAACATGGGTTGCCCGGTGCGCAAGGTGGCGCGCAAGGGCGGCGGCAGCGGCCTGCTGCGCGAACCCGAGCTGGCGGCTCAGATCGTGGCGGCCGTAGTAGCCGCAGTGCGCGTGCCGGTCACGGTGAAGACGCGGCTGGGCTGGTGCGGCAGCAGCGCTGATCCGGTGGCCTTCGCCCTCCGCCTGCAGGAGGCCGGTGCCGAAGCGCTCACCCTGCACGGCCGCACGCGGGAGCAGGGCTTCTCCGGCAGCGCCGACTGGGCCGCCATCGCCCGGGTGAAGCAGGCCCTGCGCATTCCCGTGATCGCCAACGGCGATGTGACCTCCCCAGAAACAGCCCTGCGCTGCCTGGCCATCACCGGCGCCGATGGCGTGATGGTGGGACGGGCCACCCTGGGCGCCCCCTGGCTGGTGGGCCGCATCGACGCGGCCCTGAGCGGCCGGCCGGTGCCACCGGAGCCATCGCCGGCCGAACGGCTGGCCCTGGCAGCCGAACACCTGGAGGCGCTGGTGGCCAGCCGGGGGGCCAAAGGGCTGCAGATCGCCCGCAAGCACATGGGCTGGACCTGCCAGGGCTTCGCCGGCGCCGCCCAGCTGCGCCATCAGCTGATGCGCGCGCCCACTCCCACAGAAGCCAGGGCGCTGCTGGAAGCGGCGGGGGCGTCAACGCTCGACTGAGCCGGTGCCGGGCAGGTGCGGAGCTCGAAGTTGCAGGAGAAGATCGTCGGTTTCTGCCAGCTGAGCGGGATTTCCAGCAGGTCGCGGGTGCCGGTGATCGCCATCACGGCGAACAGCACGGAGGCCAGCACATTGGCGGTGATGTGCAGGCGGCGCATGCGCAGGGAACGGAAGATCTCCGCCTTGGAGGCCAGCGAGAACAGCATCAGCCCGGTGAGCAGCACGCCGGCCCAGTAGTGGGAGCTCCAGAAGGCGGGGCTGAGCGGGTTGTCGCTCAGGCGCCAGATCTCCGGCTGG
>CALFOF010000341.1 GCA_937919075.1 uncultured Cyanobium sp.
TGCCGTGAACCAGGCCCGCCCGGCCCGCCTGCACATCCTTGAGAAGATGCTGGAGGCGATCGACAAGCCCCGCGACACCATGTCGCCCCATGCCCCTCGCCTGCTCAGCTTCCGCATTGATCCGGAACTGATCGGCACCGTGATCGGTCCTGGCGGCCGCACCATCAAGGGCATCACTGAGCGCACCAACACCAAGATCGACATCGAAGATGGCGGCATCGTCACGATCGCCAGCCACGACGGCGCCGCCGCCGAAGAGGCCCAGCGCATCGTGGAAGGTCTCACCCGTCGCATCAGCGAAGGGGAGCAGTTCAGTGGCACCGTCACCCGCATCATCCCGATCGGCGCCTTCGTGGAAATCCTTCCTGGCAAAGAAGGCATGATCCACATCTCCCAGCTCTCCGAAGCCAGGGTCGAGAAGGTCGAAGACGTGGTGAAGGTGGGCGATCCCGTCACCGTGCGGGTGCGCGAAATCGACAACCGCGGCCGCATCAACCTCACCCTCCGCGGCGTGTCCCAGGAACCGGCGCCGGTAGCGGTCTGAGCGTGTTGCCTCGCCTGACCCCCTGACCGGCCGTAACGACGGAATAACAGCCGGGACGTGCTGAATCGCACGCCCCGGTGGGGGTTCAGAGGGGGAAACCAGGATCGATCAATGCCATCGCCGCCGCCGCGCGCTCACAGAGTTCGCCGTGGGCGGGTCCATGGCTGGCAATCAGGCAACCGGCCTGGAGTCCATCACCGGTGTTGTAGGTGAGCGGCGTGCCATCGGCGTGGCTGAAGCAGCCGCCGGCGGCCTGCAGCACCGCCTCCGGGGCGGCCATGTCCCAGTCCTTCGGGGCGCTGCGGCCCGAGAGCGACACGTAGAGATCCGCCTCGCCTCGCAGGATCGTGGCCACCTTGCCCCCGACACTGCCCACAGCATTGGTGGTGCCCAGTTCAAGGGCAGCCAGCAGATCCTCCAGCCGTTGATCCCGATGGCTGCGGCTGGCCACCAGCACCAGCTCACCGCAGGCGCGGCGGGGGCTGAGCGAGGCCGGGAAGCGATCCCCGCCGCGATCCTCACGCCAGGCTTCTCCCGCTGCGCCGGGCTCCGGGCCCTCCAACAGGCCGAACCAGAGCTCCTCCGGTTCCGGCAGCAGCACCACACCCAGCACCGGCCGGTTCCCCCGCACCAGCGCCAGGTGAACCGCATATTCGCCGGTGCCCTGCAGAAAATCCTTGGTGCCATCGAGCGGATCGAGGATCCACAGCCACTCGGCCTCCAGGGGAACGCCGTCCCGCAGCTGATCGGCAGCGGTTTCCTCGCTCAGCAGCGTCCATGGGGCGGCAGGAAAGGCCTTGGCGAGCCCATCGAGCAGCCACTGATTCACCGCCAGATCGGCCGCTGAAACCGGCCCCTCGCCGCCATGGTCGACGCTGAGGGCAGGGGGAAAGCCATAGGGAGGTGTTTCGCCCCTGCCGTACGCCCGCAGAATGTCGGCGGCACCCCAGCACAGCCGCCGCAGCTCGCCCAGCAACCCCTCAAGATCCACGCCAGCGGGCAGAGCGGGTTGAAACGACATCGTGTCGGTGGCGGATGGGAATTGCATTGTGAAGGAACCGCCGCCGCCAACTACCCTGCCGAGGGCCTGCAGCCCCGCGGGGGAACGGCAATCCTGCGGCCGGGAGCATTCGAAGGCCTGGCTCAAGGCTGCGGATCACGGGGCCGGCATCGGGAGTTCCCCGTTTCGCCGACTCCTAAGTTCATAGGCCCATGTGGCCTTGCGGTGCTCGGATCCCCGGAACCCAGCCCCGGCGTGTTGTATCTGGTGGGCACCCCGATCGGCAACCTCGCTGATCTCTCCCCCCGCGCCCGGCTGGTGCTGGAGGGTGTCGACCGCATCGCCTGTGAAGACACCCGCCACAGCGGTCAGCTGCTGGCCCGGTTGGGCATTCGCCGGCCGCTGCTCAGCTTTCATCAGCACAACCAGGCCACCCGCCTGCCCGAACTGCTGGAGGCACTGCAGCGGGGCGAGCGGCTGGCGGTGATCAGCGACGCCGGCCTGCCGGGCATTTCCGATCCCGGCGAACCGCTGGTGGCCGCCGCGCGGCAGGCGGGGCTGGAAGTGGTCTGCATCCCGGGCCCCTGCGCCGTCACCACCGCATTGGTGAGCAGCGGCTTGCCCAGCGGACGCTTCTGCTTCGAGGGATTTCTGGCCGCAAAGCCCAGCCAGCGCCGGCGTCAGCTGCAGGAGCTGGCGGCCGAGCCGCGCACCCTGGTGCTATTCGAGGCACCGCACCGGCTGATCGCCCTGCTGGAAGATCTGCTGGAGCTGCTCGGCGACCGCCCGCTGCGGGTGGCACGTGAGCTCACCAAGCGGCATGAGCAGCAGGTGGGGCCCACGGTGGCCGCCGCCCTGGAGCACTTCCGCCGCGTGCCGCCGCTGGGGGAGTGCACCTTGGTGCTGGGCGGCGCGCCAGCAGCGGCGCCACCCGCCTGGAACGCTGCCGCGCTACGCGCCGAGCTGGAGCTCCTGCTGGCTGATGGGCTCAGCAAGCTGGAAGCCGCCCGCACCCTGGCGGCCCGCACCGGCCACAGCCGCCGCGACCTCTACGCCCTGCTGCACCGCGACGACGGGACTGATAAGCCCGGAGACCCAGAGGGGAGCCCCCGCGCCTGAATTCTGCGGCCGGCCGGCCGGCGGCGCGTCACACTCAGGGCGACTTCTTCCACCACCACCGCCGCCATGTTGGTGCGTCTTCGACTCCTGGCCGGCAGCGTGGCCGGCGGCCTGCTGCTAATGCTGGTGTTGTGCCTCGGCGGGCAGAACCTCAGCGACCGGCCCCAGCTGTGGCTCGGGTTCGGCCGTAGCGCGCCCTTGCCCAGCGGCTTTCTGGTGGGCCTGGCCCTGGTGGTGGGGGTGATCAGTGGCGGGACCGCCACAGCCCTGCTGCTGCCTACTGCCGATCAGGATCCGGGCAGGGAATAAAGCGCCCCTTCAAGCACCACACGGGTGATGCCTTTGCGCAGCAGGTAGGGAGCGGTGCGGCGGATCACCTGGCTGTCGGGCACCTTGATCACCCGCTGGGTGCGGCCGCAATGGCGCTTGGCCTGGCGTGGATTGCTGAACACCACCAGGGCGCGGCGCCTGGATTCCTCTTCCGGCAGCAGGCCGAGCTCGGGGAAGTCGCTCAAAGGCCGGTCTTGAAGCTCCACCGTTTTGTCGACCAGCATGTAAAGGCTGTCGGGCAGGGGTGCCGCCTCAAACGGCTGGCAGGTGGCGGCAGGGCGGTCGAACAGGGTTTCACCGACCGGCACGGGCGTGAACAGGTCGAGCTCGTCGTCGTCGTCGGCGTCATCGTCATCGTCATCGCTGTCGTCATCTGCGTCGCTCTCGTCGGCGTCACCCGCGAAATCATCCGCATCGTCGATCGGCAGCACCTGGGAGTCGTCGTCGCTGTCTGGCGCGTCAGCTTGCTCGCCGGGATCGCCGTGGGCGGCGGCGGCAAACCCAGACCCGAACGGCTCCAGGGGATCGGCACCCACCTGCTCGAGCAGGGGGCCAGATGGAATCGCGATGGCGTCTTCGGATGTGGCGGCGTCGGATGTGACGGCGTCGGATGTGACGGCGTTGTCTGTGGGGGAAGCGGCGGCGGCTTTGTGACCTGCCAGCCCCTTGCCGCGCTCCAGCTTGATCTGCTCGTAATGCTCAGGGCCGATCGCCGCCTTCACCACCCGGGTGACGGTGGCGGCGCTGCAGCCGAAGGCTTCAGCAAGCGCCTGGGCGGTTTCCCCCTGCTGATAGCGAGCGACAAGCTCCTGCCGTTGAGCGTCGCTGAGCCGGGTGGACGCCATTGGGAAGGTTTAACAGCAGACCACCTTAGGCTGTGCCGGTGGGCCGTTAGCTCAGTTGGATAGAGCATGCGACTTCTAATCGCACGGTCGCTGGTTCGAATCCAGCACGGCCCGTTATCGCTGCCCTTTGGCCACTCCTGAGCTCACAGGGCACTGGCGCGCCTGTGGCGCTCAATTACGGAGCAACGGCCTGCGGCGTGGAGGCATGGGCGCGTTGGAGCAGGCTGGCGTCGGAGGGCTGGCGCAGCTGATCGGCCAGGCCGAACTGTTGCAGCAGCTGGATGAAGCGGTAGGTGGGATCGGGCCGCAGCTGCAGCTCGCCGTCGCGCACGGTGTAGCCCTGGCGCGCCGCGAAGGGAAAGGCGTGGTGCAGGTTGTGCCAACCCTCGCCAAGCGTGATCAGCGCCACAAAGGCGTTGTTGCGGCTGTGGTCGTCGGTGCGGAAGGGCTGGTCGCCCCACACATGCGCCAGGGAATTCACCGTGGCCACGCCATGAAACAGCGCCGTGGTGCTCAGAGCGAAAGCCGCCACGTACATCCAGCCGCCCACCAGATAGGAGAGTGCGGCGAGGGCCAGCAGGGGCACGAAATGGAGGCGATCGAGGCGGAGCAGCACCGGATCGGCTTCCACATCCGCCGGCAGCTCATCGGGGAATAAACTCGAGCGCAGCAACCAGCCGGCCTGGGAATTCCACAGCCCTCGCCAGCCCTGGTGCGGCATCAGCGGCGTGTGGGGGTCGGCGGCGGTGTCCACATGGCGGTGGTGCTGCAGGTGGTGGGCCTTCCACCAGCTCGGGCCCATCTGGCCGGCGGAGGCCGCCACGGCACAGCCGATCCAGAGCACCGCCCGCGGGGCGCGGTAGCTGCGGTGCACCAGCAGGCGGTGATACACGGAGGTGATCGCCAGCATGCGCGCCAGATACAGGCCGATCGCCCAGAGCAGCGCTCCGAGGCTCAGGCCCGTAACCAGTAACAGCAGGCAACCGATGTGAAAGGAAATGATGAAGATCGGCCCAAGCAGATACAAGGACCGGTGCAGGCCGGAGTTCAGAAGAAAGACTTCACGCGGCCCTCAAGCTAGTGGGCGCCCTTGGCCGCTGGCCGCGAAGCCATCGCCCCGCCGGGCGTCAGGGCCAGGTGCCGTCGCCGAAGCCATCGCCCATGCCGCCATCCCCTACTGGGTCGAATTCCGGCCAGCCCGGGTTGCCGTCATCCAACAGAACGAAGCGGGCGTCTTCGTCGTCCATCAATGTGTTCCCCTCCGGGCGGGTGTCGCAGGTGACGCTGCCATCGCTGCCGGTCACGCAGTTGTCGAAGCGCACATCGGCCCGGGCAGCGGCCGGCAGCAGCAGCACCGAGCCGATCAAACCGAACAGAAGCGCCGCAGCGCCCAGGCGCCGGGCGGCGGCAGGGCGGCTGGAATGATGGGTCAACCTTCGTTCTGCAGCGATGTACACCGATTGGACCGCTGTCATCCTGCTCCTGCTCACCGCCGTGCCGCTCGGTGTGGTGGTGGCCACGACGGTGTTCTTCATCTGGCGCCAGAGGTCAGCGGGTCGGCGCTGAGGGCGGTGGCCTCCTGGCGGCGCAGGATCTGCTCGAGCGAGGGCTCGATGTTGAACCGCGGCAGCCGGCCCTGGCCGAGGCAGTCGAGGCAGGTGCGGAATTTCTGATCGCTGAGGCGCAGCACGCCGCTGCCGCCACAACGCGGGCAGCGCTGCACCTCCGGCCCTCGCTGCCCTGAAGGCAGGTCCACATGTGGGGGCCCCGCGTGTGTGGATTCGCCCATCAATTCTCATTTTGGTGTTGGTTTCAGTGTGGTCTGCCGAACCCCCCGGATTGGCGCCACTTCCTTAAGCCTTCCCGCATAAACGCTGCTTCAGCGCCTCCTTGCTCAGGTTCTGCAGCAACTCAGCGGCACTCAGGCGGCTTCCCGCCGGCACCAGCTCCAGGCTGGCGGCCAGCAGGCCGATCACGGCCGCCGCATCCAACCCCTGCGCGCGCAGGCCCGCCACACCCTCCGCTCCCGCCCGCTTGGCCAGCCGTTCGCCCTTGGCGTCGCGCCACAGGGGCACATGCCAATACGTGGGCGGCGTGGCGCCCAGGCACTGCATCACCGCCACCTGCGGCGCCGTGGCGGCCCAGAGGTCTGCGCCCCGCACCACCGTGGTGATGCCCAGCGCCAGCTCATCGACCGCCGTGGCCAGGTGATAGGCCAGGAAGCCATCGGCGCGGCGCAGCACCACATCGCCCACCTCGCGCGCCGCCTCCAGCCGCCCGGGGGCGGCGATCGCCTCCGGCCAGCAGAGCGGAGCGTCGTGGAGGCGCAGGCGCCAGCTGGGCAGGCGGCCGTTTTCCACGCCCCAGCCGTGGGCGCGCGTGCGGCAGAAGCCCGGATACACCGAAACCGCCCCCTGCGGCGCCGATACATCGGCGAGCAGGCGGCGGCTGCAGCGGCAGGGATAGAGCAGGCCCTGGCGTCGCAGGGCTGAGAGCACCGTGGCGTAGAGGCCGGTGCGCTCGCTCTGGCGCACCGGCGGACCATCCCAGCCCAGGCCCAGCCAGCGCAGGTCGGCGAGAATCGCCTCCTCGGCGCCGGCGCGGTTGCGCGGGGTGTCGAGATCATCAATGCGGAGCAGCAGCTCACCGCCCTGCAGCCGGGCTTCCAGCCAGGCCACCAGGGCGGTGCGCAGATTGCCGCGGTGCAGAGGGCCGGTGGGAGACGGAGCGAAACGCCCGCGGTGCTGGCGGTTTCGCTGCCGCTCTCCCGTTTCGATCAGCCGCTGCAGGTGCGACGGCAGACCGTTGGAGGTGGGCGGAATCAGCCCTGAACCTGATCCTTGAACTGCTTGCCGGCCGTGAAGGCGGGCACGCGCTTGGCCGGGATGGCGATCTTCACGCCGGTTTTGGGGTTCAGACCCTGACGGGCGGAACGCTCACGGGCTTCAAAGGAACCGAAGCCGAGGATCGACACCTTCTTGCCTTCCACCACCGAATCGATGATGGTTTCGATGGCGGCGTCGACGACCTTCGACACTTCGGTCTTGGTGAGCTCGGTGCGAGCTGCAACGAGGTTGACGAGGTCTGCTTTGTTCATTGGGCGGGAATCTGGGGGCAAAAAACTGGAGTGGCGGGAGTGGGGCGGAGCGGAAAGAAGCGTTCCCGCCGTGTGGTGAAAACGAACCGACCACGGAGACCAACCAACGGCTGGACGCTCGGCCGGATCATCTGGCGGGTCAATCGTATGGGGGAAGGGCGACGGGGGCAACCGAAACCGCTTACTTGGCCAAGGTTTTTCCCGTTTTGTCGCCCTTGATCACCCCTTACTGTGCCGCCTGAGCGGGGCCAGGCACCAACTTCTCACCGCGCAGGGCTCCCAGGCCCGCCCCCGTGGCGAGCCAGCGGGGCGAGCCCGCCGGCAACCACTGCTGCAGACGCTCCAGGCTGCGCTGCTGCCGCGGCCAGTGAAAGGTGTGGGCGGTGCGCAGCGGCCCCAGACGCCCGGGGGCGAGCGGCACCAGCAGCCGCCCGCAGAACAGCAGGTCGTGGGCGCCGGCGGCATGCAGCACGCAGGCCCCGGGCGAGGGGCCCGGCGTCCACAGCAGCCGCAGGTCGCCGGCGAGATCGTGGGCGGCGCCGAACGGCCGCAGCTGCGGCAGCCCCGGCAGCAGATAGGCCTCCTGCTCCTGCACCAGCACCGGCCAGCCGATCGCCTCCTGCAGGCGGCGGCAACGGCCGTGGCCGGCACGGCCGGTGAGCACGATCAGCCCTGGCGGCCCCGCCAGGGCCGCCAGGGTCGCCGCCGTCAGCGCCGGGCAGTCGATCAGCACGGGCGGGCGCTGCGGCAACGCCAGCAGCCAGGCGGTGCCTCCCTGCGTGTCGCGGTTGGGGGGGAACACCCACAGCCCGGGCAGCACCTGCTGCGGCGGCCGCCCTTCTTCCATCTCTGCGGGCAAGAACGCCGCCATCCGCACCAGCAGGCCAACACACGACTAGCTTGAACCGCAGCACTGCACAGCCCGTGTCCTCGACCCACCTGGGACACCCCTGGCCCCTCGGCGCCGCCGTCACCGCGCGGGGAGTGAACTTCTCCGTGGTGGCGCCGCTGGCCACCCGGGTGGAGCTGCTGCTCTTCACCGACGGCGACGCGGCCGACCCCTTCCGCATCATTCCGCTTGATGCCCGCCACCGCTCCGGCGATCACTGGCATGTGGAAGTGGTGGGGGTGGGCATCGGCTGCTGCTACGGCTATCGCGTCTACGGGCCGCTGCAGCCGGGGGCGCACGGCTTCAACCCCTCCAAGGTGTTGCTGGATCCCTGCGCGCGGGCGATCAGCGGCTGGTCGCGGTACAGCCGCGCCGAGGCCACCGGCACCGCGCCCAACACCGGCTCCTGCCTGAAGGGAGTGGTCACCGAACGCGACCTCTTCGACTTCAACGCCGCGCCGCGCCCACGCCACAGCTGGCAGCGCACCGTGGTGTACGAGCTGCACGTGGCCGGCTTCAGCCAGGGCGAGCACAGCCCGGTGGCACCGGAGCGGCGCGGCAGCTTGCTGGGCCTGATCGACACCATCCCTTATCTCAAGAGCCTCGGGGTCACCACCTTGGAGCTGCTGCCGGTGATGGCCTTCGACCCGCAGGATGCCCCGCCCGGCCGCCACAACTACTGGGGCTACAGCCCGATCAGCTGGATGGCCCCCCATCACGGCTACCTGCTGGGCGACGATCCGCTGCAGGCCCGCGATCAGGTGCGGGCGCTGGTGATGGCCTGCCATCAGGCCGGCCTGGAGGTGGTGCTTGATGTGGTGCTGAACCACACCAGCGAGGGCAACCAGGACGGCCCCACCCTCAGCTGGCGCGGCTTCGCCGACCGCCTCTACTACCACCAGAACCCTGAGGGTGACTACCTCGATGTGACCGGCTGCGGCAACACCGTGGCGGCCAACCGCCCGCTGGTGCGGCAGCTGATGGTGGAGGCGCTGCGCTGCTGGGCGCTGGAACTGGGCATCGATGGCTTCCGCTTCGATCTCGGCATCGCTTTGTCGCGCGGCGAAAACCTCGCGCCACTCGACCAGCCACCCCTGTTCGAGGAGCTGGAGGCCGATCCGCGGCTGAGCGATCTGAAGATGGTGAGCGAGCCGTGGGATTGCGGCGGCCTTTACCGCCTGCACGACTTCCCGGCGCGGCGCATGGGCACCTGGAACGGCCGCTTCCGCGACGACGTGCGTCGCTTCTGGAAAGGCGACGACAGCTGCTGCTGGGCGATGGCCCAGCGCCTGTCCGGCAGCCCGG
>CALFOF010000342.1 GCA_937919075.1 uncultured Cyanobium sp.
CCGGAGCTGGTGGCGCAGGGGTTTTCCTTTGCGGCGATCACCCTGGAGGCGGTGCAGCTGGAGATTGAGGGACCCTTACCAGAGCTCGTGCTCAGCTTTGATCAGGCCGCTGCTCCTGAGCCCGAAATCTCCCTGGAAGAGACCTTCGGCGCTGAGACTGCTGCCAGCCTGGCAGCCACCGAAGAGGCCGGACCGCCCATCAGCATTGAAGCTGCCGCCCCTGCAGATCCAGCTGCCGGGCCCAGCGCGATTGCTGAGGAGCCCGTGGAGTTCTTGGCTGAACCGCTCGCCTTCGACCCCTGGCTGGAGGCTCCCGCTGCTGCAACCCTCACCGCCGAGGGGCCTGCTGAAGACCTGCCCGCAGAAGCGCCTTCAGCGGCCGCGCCAGAGCCAGAAGATCAGACCCTTGATGGCTTCGTGCAGGCACCACTTCCCTTCTTGGAGCTTTCGCTCGATCCTTTGCCGGCCGTTTCACCCTTGATCCCGGCACGGCCAAGCGCGGCGAGGGTCTTCAACTTCGGGGCCGAGCCTGTTGATCCGGGCCTGGAACCAGCCAAGCCCCGATCGGACGAGCCATCGGCATCTGCTCCATCGGCTGCTCCTGCATCCGCTGACCCTCAGGCGGCGGATGCAGGAGCTGGACTTGCCACCACCGACCCGCCAGCGTCCCCCACGGCCTCTTTCCCCGCCGAACCCAGCCCACACCCTGCAGAAGCCGCCGAGGTTGCACAGGCGCTCTGGCGGGGCCCCCTGGCCCGGATGAAAAACCTGGTGCGCGTTTGCCTGGAAGAAGTGGTGAGCACGTTCCACAACAGCCACGACGACGACAGCGACACGGCGTCAACCAGTGCCACTCCTTCAGCCAGCGGCCCTGCTCAAGCCAGTAGCTCCGTTACAGACAGCGACCCCGCAGCGGGCCAGCTCCCGCCGCTGGAATCAGAACTCACGGTCCGCCCACCGCGCCTCAGCGCCACCGAGATCGCACCGGCGCTCACCCCCCAGGGCCGCACGTTGGCCCTGCGCGAGCGGGCCGCTGGTGCCCTTGCCGGCCGGCCGGCTCCCGCACCTGACCATCCAGGCCTGGCCTCGCTGCGCTCCTGGCTGCCGGATGACACATCCCCAGCGGACACCCGCGGCAGCTGACACAACGTGGCCGTCTGGTTGTGCCGCTTTCACCGGCCCCTTGCCCCCTTTTCGAGCGCCTGCCATGCCCCCTTTGTCTGCGCCCCTCGGGGGCCGTTCTGCCATCCCTGGCGCTACTCCAGCGGAGCGGCTGGAGCGGGCGGCTGTGAAGGGTGGGCTGATTGTGTCGGTGCAGGCGCCTGAAGGCTCGGCGCTGCGGGATCCGCTGGTGATCGCCGCCATGGCGGAGGCCAGCCTGGCCAACGGGGCCATCGGCGTGCGCCTCGAAAGCCCCGAGCACATCGGTGCCGTGCGGCGCCGCTGCCCGCAGGCGCTGATCGTCGGCTTGTGGAAGCGCAGCTTCCCAGACAGCCCGGTGTACATCACGCCCGGCTGGGAAGAATTGCTGGCGGTGTGGGGAGCGGGGGCCGATGTGGTGGCGATCGATGCCACCGAACGGCAGCGCCCCGGCGGACAGCCACTGGCCGAACTGATCGAGCGGGCCACTGCGGAGCTCGGCGCACCGCTGATGGCCGATGTGGACAGCGTGGCGAACGGGGTGCGGGCCGCGGCCCTCGGCTGCCGCTGGGTAGGGACCACGTTGTATGGCTACACAGAGGGCACGGCAGCTCAGCGGCCGCCGGCCTGGGACCTGCTGGAGCCGCTGCGGGCCGCCCTGCCGGCAGACACCACGCTGATCTGCGAAGGCGGCATCACCAGCCCGGAGCAGGGGCAGCGTGCCCTGCAGCGGGGAGCCGACGCCGTGGTGGTCGGAACCGCCATCACCGGCGTGGATCTTCAGGTGGCCGCTTATGTGCAGCAGCTCCACCGCTTATGGGAAGCAGCTCCGCCCCTGATCGGCTGAGCTGCTGCTGGGCTCTACTCCCAGGTGGCTGGAATCACATCATGCCGGGCATGCCCATGCCGCCCATGCCGCCCATTCCTCCCATGCCGCCCATTCCCTCCATGCCGCCACCGCCGGCGGGTGCGGGAGGTTCGGGCTTGTCGGCGATCACCACTTCGGTGGTGATCAGCAGCGCGGCGATCGACACCGCATCCTGCAAGGCCAGGCGCACCACCTTGGCGGCATCGAGGATGCCAGCGGTCATCAGGTCTTCGTAGGCACCGGTAAGGGCGTTGTAGCCCTTGCCCAGCCGCAGCACATCGGCCACCACCACGTCGCCGTTGGCGCCGGCATTCTCGGCGATCTGACGCAGGGGGGCGGAGAGGGCGCGGCGCAGGATCTCGGCACCGGTGCGCTCGTCGCCCTCAAGTCCGGCGATGCAGCCATCGAGTTCAGCGGCCAGCTCCATCAAGGTGCTGCCGCCGCCGGGCACAATCCCCTCCTCCACCGCCGCCCGGGTGGCATTCAGGGCGTCTTCGATACGCAGCTTGCGGTGGCGCAGCTCGGTTTCAGTTGGGGCCCCCACCTTGATCACCGCCACACCACCAGCCAGCTTGGCGATGCGCTCGCTCAGTTTCTCGCGGTCGTAGTCGGAATCGGTGGCGGAGAGTTCACGGCGGATCGAGGCCACCCGCTCGGCCACGGCGTCGCGGTGATCTTCGGTGCCCACGATCGTGGTGGTGTCCTTGCTGATCGTGATCCGGCGCACCCGGCCCAGATCAGCGAGGGTCGCCTTCTCAACCGACATGGAGCGGTCTTCGCTGATCAGCGTGGCGCCGGTGAGCACGGCGATGTCCTGCAGGGCCGCCTTGCGGCGATCGCCGAAGGAGGGAGCCCGCACCGCCGCCACCTGCAACACGCCGCGGGTCTTGTTGACCACGAGGGTGGCCAACGCTTCGCCTTCCACCTCTTCCGAGAGGATCACCAACGGAGCGCCGGCGCGGGAGACGGCCTCAAGCACCGGCACCAGATCGGCGATCGCACTGATCTTGCGGTCGGTGATCAGCAGCAGGGCGTTTTCGTATTCGCACACCTGGCGCTCGCCATCGGTGACGAAATAGGGGGAGGAGTAGCCGCGATCGAAGGCCATCCCTTCGGTGACCTCCAGCTCGGTGGCCAGCGAGCGCGATTCCTCCACCGTGATCACCCCATCGGTGGTGACCAACTGCATGGCTTCGGCCACCATGCGGCCCACTTCCTCATCACCACCGGAGCTGACCGTGGCCACCTGACGGATCGCTTCACCGGCCACCGGGATGGCGCGGGCCTGGATGCCCACCACCACCTGGGCCAGGGCTTTCTCCATGCCGCGGCGCAGGCCCACCGGGTTGGCGCCGGCCGCCACGTTCATCAGGCCGTCATGGACGAGCGCCTGGGCGAGAACGGTGGCGGTGGTGGTGCCGTCTCCGGCCTCGTCCTTGGTTTTGCTGGCCACCTGCTGGATCAGCTTGGCGCCGATGTTCTCGAACGGATCCTCAAGCTCGATTTCCTTGGCAATCGTCACCCCGTCATTGACGATGTCGGGGGCGCCGAACTTCTTCTCGAGCACCACATTGCGCCCTCGGGGGCCGATGGTGACCTTCACCGCATTGGCGAGGGCGTTCACGCCCCGTTCCAGGGAGGCGCGGGAGGCATCCGAAAAGCTGATCAGTTTGGCCATGGGCGTGGAAAGAGGCGCGCCGGCGGCAGGCCCTGAAAGTGCGTTCAGATTCCCATAGCGGCCTGTGGCCAGCGGGGTTGCTGTGGTGGGGAAAGCCGAATGCGTGTGCACCTTTCGATGGCACAGGCAACGACGGCTGACCCCCGATAGGGTCGGGGGATGGAGGAATCCCTCAGCACCAGCCTCGCCGACGCGCTCAGCGACGCGGCCTCGGATCCCACCATGGCGGCCACCAGCGCCATGGCCTTCCTGCTGATCGCCGGGCTGGGGCTGCTGATGGCACTGGTGTATGTCCCGATCCGCCTGTTTCTCACCATCACCGCCCGCAGCCGCCGGCTGCGCCTGCTGCAGCGCATCCGGCGGCTGCGTGATGAGCTCGTGCAACCGATCGAGAGCTAGGGCTGCCCGGCCGGCTCAGGCCATCACCATGCCGCCATCCACCTGCAGCACCTGGCCGGTGATGTAGGCAGCGGCAGGATCGGCGGCCAGGAAGCGCACGGCCCCGGCCACCTCCTCAGGCTGGCCCATGCGCCCAAGCGGTATGGCGGCGAGGATCGGCTCCTCATTGAGCTCGCGGGTCATGTCGGTGGCGATGAAGCCAGGGGCGACGGCATTGACGGTGATGCCCCTGCTGGCGAACTCCGCTGCGGTGCTGCGGGTGAAACCGATCACACCGGCCTTGGCGGCGCTGTAGTTGGCCTGGCCGGGATTGCCCACCAAACCCACCACCGAGGTGATGTTGATGATGCGGCCGCGGCGGGCCTTGAGCATGGAGCGGCTCACGGCCCGGGTGCAGAGGAACACACCGGTGAGATTGAGATCGATCACGCTCTGCCAGTCGCTGGTCTTCATGCGCAGCAACAGGCCATCCCGGGTGATGCCGGCGTTGTTGACCAGCACATCCAGCCGGCCGCTGCGCTCCAGCACCGTTTTCACCAGTCCGTCCACCTGCTCTTCCACGGCCACATCAGCCGCCAGGGCGTAGGCCCGGCCACCGGCCGCGGTGATCGCCTCCACCACCGCCTCGGCGGCAGAGGCGGAGGCGGCGTAATTCACCACAACCTCGGCGCCGGCTGCGGCCAGCTCCAGGGCGATGGCACGCCCGATGCCCCGGCTGGCACCGGTGACCAGGGCGACCTGATCGGCCAGAGGAGCGGCGGTGGACACGGGCGTCGGGAGCTGGCGATGGCGGCGATCGTATGCGGCCGTGCCTCCAGGCCTAGCGTTCCATCGCGTCCATGCTCACCAGTGCCGGCCCCAGCAGGGCCCCGAAGCGGGACAGCTGCTCCTTGCTGCCGAGCACCACCAGCAACTGCCCTGGCGCCAGGCGCAGATCACTGCCTGGGTTGGCGATCAGCCGGGGCTGATCCTGCCGATACGCCACACCGCGGTAGTAGCTGATCACCGGCTGGGCAGGGGCCGGTTGACGGATCGCGAGCACCAGCACGCCGGTCTGGCGGCCCAGCTGCAGTTCCGCCAGGCTGCGGCCGTTGATGGAGGTCATGCGCTGGGGATCTTCAGTGAGCTGGAACTCCTCCACTTCGCAGTCGGAGCCGGCCAGCAGCTCCATGAACCCCACCGCCAGCGGCCGCAGGGCGGTGGCGGCCATCGTGCGCCCGCCCGCCACATAGGGGCTCACCACCTGATCAGCGCCGGCCAGCCGCAGCTTGCGGGCCGCTTCGTCGCTGTCGGAGCGGGCGATCAGGCGGCAGCGGGGGGCGATGCCGCGGGCACTGAGCACCACATAGAGGTTGGCGGCATTGTTGGGCAGGGCGGCCACCAGGCTGCGGCACTGATGGATGCCGGCCTCCACCAGGGTTTCATCGAGGGTGGCATCGGCCTGGAGCACCGGCAGTCCCCGCTCCTCGGCGGCCTCCTTCTGGCCGGGGTCCAATTCCACCACCACCAGCGGCACGCCTTCGGAGACGAGCTGATCGGCGATCTCGCGGCCGATCCGGCCGTAGCCGCAGAGAATCACATGATTTTCCATCGTGCTTAGCCAGTTCTTGAAACGACGTTCACGCAGGCGCCGGAAGTAGCCCGATTCGCTCAACCCCAGCAGGCTCTGGATGGTCACCTGCACCACCACCAGCCCGCCCACGATCGCCAGGCTGGTGACGACACGGCCGGCCGATGAAAGCGGCTGGGTGGTCCCGTCGCTCCAGCCCATGGTGCTGAGCGTGACCACCACCATCCAGTAGCAATCGCCCCAGTCCCAGCCTTCGGTAAGCCTGTAGCCGACGGCCGTGAGGTTGATCAGCAGCGACAGCGCCAGCACTGGCGTACGCCAGGGCCGCCGGGAGGCCGTGGAAGGGGCCGACCGGCGGCGGCGGCGAAGGGTAGGGATCATGGTTCACCACCGGAAGCGAGCCGACCTGGGGCCGCTGAATCAGGCCATCCCCAATGCCAGCAGCACCTCGTCAACGCTCAGCTGATCCAGGGATCCAGGGGTACCGACCCCTTTTACCCCCTGTCGCGGTGGCAGGCTGTCGCTGCTGCGACCCAGCGCCACCAGCGGCGTGGCCGTGAGCAGGGCCAGTTCGGTGATCAACGGGTCGCTGCTGAGCACCACATCCACGGCTGCCACCTGCGCTGCCAGCTCCTGCGGTGTGGCACCCGCCGGTGCCGTCACCACGCGCAGGTTGGGGAGGCGGGCACGGATCGCCTGCGGCAGCGCCTGCCAGTGGGCGGCGGGCCAGTCGTCGGCGGCAGCGGCAGCCGGCCTGGGCGCCAGCAGCAGCAGCGGGCCATCTCCCGCCGGCAGGGCGGCGGCAGCGGCCTCCAGCGCCCGGGGCTTGAGCTGCAGGCGAAAGGCCTCGGCATCGAGCGGAATCTCCAGCGGGCGCAGCCAACGCTCGAACTGCTGATTGGGCCAACCACTGGTGAGCGGACCGCTGCCGTTGACGACGGCCCCAGCCCCAACCGCGCCGTTGGCCGGCACCCGCACGGTGGCGGAGAAGCCACCGATGGCGATACGGGTGGGGATGTGGGTGAGGGAAAGCAGCAGATCGATCGGCCAGCCTGAGGCGAGGTTGAGGCTGAGCTGGAAATCGGGCTCGCGCACGGAGCCGAGCAGGTTGGCCCAGTCCGCCAGGCTGGCGCCGGTGTCAAAGCTGTAGGGGATCACCTTCTCCACGGCCGGCAGCAGCTTCCAGATGGAAACCTGGGCCTGGGGACAGGCCACCTGCACGCTGGCGCCCAGCTGGACAGCGGTGGCCGCCACCGCCGGCATCGCCTGAAGTTGGGTGGCGCCGCTGCCCGGGATCAAAAACAGAACTCGCATCAGGCGGCAGCGATCGGGTTTCGGGCGGGCTGATTGTATGAATCTGATCTGATTTCGATGTGTTCGGGAGCCGCTTGTGCATTTGCTGATCGCCGCAGCCGGCAGCGGCCGTCGCATGGGGTCCCAGCGCAACAAGCTGCTGCTGCCTGTGGCTGGCCGGGCGGTGCTGGCCTGGACCCTGGAAGCGGTGCTGGCCTGCGAGGCCATCCACTGGATCGGCGTGGTGGGCCAACCGGTGGATCAGGCGGATGTGGAGGCGATGATCGAGGCAGCGCAGCCCGACCGCCCCGTGCGCTGGATCGAAGGGGGCGACACGCGCCAGGAATCGGTGAGCCGCGGGCTGGCGGCCCTGCCCGCTGTTGCCGATGCTGTGCTGATCCATGACGGTGCCCGCTGCCTGGTGGAACCGGAATTGATCAGCCGCTGCGCCGCGCGCGTGAGCGCCGGCGAGGCCGTGATCGCCGCCACCCCCGTCACCGACACGATCAAGCGGGTGGACGGGCAGCAGGTCATCCTTTCCACCCCCGATCGCAGCGAGCTTTGGGCGGCCCAGACCCCCCAGGGCTTTCCGCTCGAGCGGCTGCGGCAGGCCCATGCCCAGGCAGAGCAGGCGGGCTGGAGCGTCACCGACGACGCGGCCCTGTTTGAGCGGCTGGGCTGGCCGGTGGGGGTGATCGAGGCAGCGCCCTCGAACATCAAGCTCACCACCCGCTTCGATCTCACCATCGCCGCGGCGGTACTCGCCGCTAGGGCAGCAGGCTGAGAGCGCCGCCACCCAGGCGCGCGCGTACGCCCAGCGGCAGGGCTCCGTTGCCGGGGCGGTGCCCCACCGGCAACCCCGCCAGCACGGGAATGCCGAGGTCGGCGGTGCGCTCCCGCAGCACCTGCTCGAGGCTGAAGCGCTGCGCTACTTCTTGCGGTTTCTCAGTTTGTGGTTTCTCAGCTTGCGCTTTCTCAGCTTGCGCTTTCTCGGTTTGCGGAGCTTCAGCCGCTGGCGCCTCGGCATCTTCACAAGCCTCGAAACTGCCGAAACCGATGCCCGCCAGGCGCTGCAAGGCGCCGCACAGGCGCCAATGGGTGAGCATGCGCTCGATCCGGTAGGGCGCTTCGCCCACGTCCTCGAGCACCAGAATGGCGCCGTCGAGGGCCGGCAGGTGGGGCGTGCCGAGCAGGTGGGTGGCCACCGTGAGGTTGCCCACCAGCAAGGGGCCTTCCGCCACCCCCGCACACCAGGTGTCCCCGCTCAGAGGGGGCACGGGCGCGCCGAACAGCAGCGTCCGCAGGCGCTCGCGGCTCCAGTCAGGCTCGGCCGCCAGGGTGGTGACCAGCGGCCCGTGCACCCCGCCCGCCTGGCCGCGGGCCTGGCGGGCCCAGAGCAGGGAGGTGACATCGGAGAAGCCCAGCAGCCAGCCCTCTGCAGCGGGCAGGGGCTGCTCCAAAAGACGGGCGGCGCCCCAGCCCCCCCGCACGCAAGCCAGCAGCGGCGCCTGCTGCAGATCGGCGCGGCGCTGCAGGTCGTGGCCGGCCAGATACCCCCAACGACGGGCGGGGTCGAAGGGCATCTCGACCGTCAGGCCCCAGCTCTGCAGCACTGCCACTCCCTGCTGGAGGCGGCCCACTTCAGCCAGGGCGGAGCTGGCCGCCACCAGCCGCACGCGATCACCGTGCCGCAGGGCTGGCGGCAGGCCGGCCACGCTCACGCCAGCCTCCCCACCACCAGGGCCAACCAGAACACCCCGCCCAGCAGCACCTGGCGGCTGAAGTGCTGCGCGAAGCGGGAGCGCGGCGGCGTGCCCCGCAGGCGCCAGGCTTCGCTCTGCATGCCCACGGCGGCAGCGGCCCACAGCAGCCAGAAGGGCCAGCTCACTGGCTGCAGCGCGGCGGCGGCGGCCAACAGCAGCGCCATGAGCGCGTAGCAGAGGGCCACGGCGCCAGGGGCGGCAGCACCGAGGGTGAGCGCACTGCTGCGGATGCCGAGCGCTGCGTCATCGCTGCGGTCCGACATCGCGTAGACGGTGTCGAATCCGAAGGTCCACAGCAAGGTGGCCAGCCAGACCAGCAACAGCGGCCAGCCGCCGGCCAGGGTGCCGCTGGCGGCAGCCCAGGGGATCAGCACGGCGAAGCCCCAGCACAGGGCGAGCACCAGCTGGGGGAAGGGGAACCAGCGTTTGGCGGAGGGGTAGAGCAGCACCGGCGGCAGAGCCAGCAGGGCCAGCTGGAGCGACAGCTGCCGCCCGGGCAGCGGCAGCAACAACACCACCGCCAGGGCCAGCAGCAGGCACAACACCAGCAGCAACAGGGCACTGGCCACGCTGACCCGGCCACTGGCCAGCGGCCGCTGCCGGGTGCGCTCCACCAGCGGATCGATGCGGCGGTCCCAGAGGTCGTTGGCGACACAGCCCGCCCCACTCACCGCCAGGCCTCCCGCCACGATCAGTGCCAGCAGGGAGGGAGGCGGCGGGCCCTGCGGCAGCAGCCAGAGCGCCCAGCCGGCTGGGATGAGCAGGATCAGTCGGCCGCTCGGCTTGTGCCAACGCAGCAACTCGATCCACCCCCGCAGGACTCCGTGGATGTGCATAGGGGGAGCGTAGAACCGTGGTTCAACGGCCTTGCAATGGCAAAGTGACGCCGACTGCGCCGGTTCCGACGGCTGATGGCCCGTTCCGATCCTTCCCCCGCAGCGGCGACGCTGAGCGCCTCAACGCCTACCACGGCTGAGGCTTTGGCTAAGGCTCAGCCGGCCGGCCCTGGGGCCCTTCCGGAGGCCGCCGCGCTGCGCCAGGAGGCCTCTGGCCTGCGCCACGTGGCGGCGATCGACATCGGCACCAACTCGATCCATCTGCTGATCGCTGCCGTTGATCCGGTGCTGCGCACGTTCCGCGTGGTGCAGGCGGAGAAATCCACCACCCGCCTGGGTGAGCGCGATCCGGAATCGGGCGACCTCAGCACGGCGGCGATCGAGCGGGCTTTCCTGGCCCTGCGCCACTGCCGCGAGCTCGCCACCAGCCACGGGGTGGAGCAGATCCTCACCGCCGCCACCAGCGCCGTGCGGGAGGCCCCCAACGGGCGCCAGTTCGTGCAGGCGGTGCAGGAGCAGCTCGGTCTTGATGTGGAGCTGGTGAGCGGCCCGGAGGAAGCCCGGCTGATCTACCTGGGCGTGCTCTCGGGCATGGCCTTCGGCGACGAACCCCACCTCATCCTCGACATCGGCGGGGGATCGACGGAGCTGATCCTGGCCGACGGCCGCGATGCCAGGGAGCTCACCAGCACGCGGCTGGGTGCGGTGCGGCTGCAACGGGATTTCGTCACCCAGGATCCGGTGTCAGCGGAGCGGCTCAGCTTTCTGCGGGCCTTCATCCAGGGGTCGCTGGAGCCGGCGGTGGAGCGGGTGAAGCGGCGGCTGCGGCGGGGGGAGCAGCCGGTGATGGTGGCCACGAGCGGCACGGCCCTGGCGCTGGCTGCACTCTGTGCCGCCAACGAAGAACGGCCGCCGACGCGGCTGCAGGGCTACCGGGTGAGCCGCGAGCGCATCGACGCCCAGGTGAACCAGCTGGCAACCCTGACCCTGGAGCAACGCAAGGCGCTGCCGCCGATCAATGAACGCCGGGCCGAGATCATCGTGCCGGGGGCCCTGGTGTTGCAGCAGGCGATGGCGATGCTGCAGGTGCGGGAACTGGTGATCAGCGAGCGGGCCCTGCGCGAAGGCCTGATCGTCGATTGGATGCTGCGCCACGACCTGATCGTGGATCGCTTCGCGTACCAGAGCGGCATCCGGCAGCGTACCGTGCTCGACCTGGCCCGGCGCTACCGAGTCGACCAGCACCGCGCCGAGCATGTGGCCAAGCAGGCCCTGCTGCTCTACGACAAAACCCGCGGCGTCTTGCACAACGATGGTGGCGAAGGCCGGGCCCTGCTCTGGGCCGCCGCCCTGCTGCACAGCTGCGGCCAGCACATCAACATCAGCGCTTATCACAAGCACAGCTGGTACCTGGTCCGGCACTGCGACCTGCTGGGCTATTCCGAAAGCGAGCAGCTGATGGTGGCGGCAATCGCTCGTTACCACCGCAAGAGCCTGCCGAAGAAGCGCCATGAGGCCTGGCTGCAGATCCCTGGCCGCGAGCAGCGCCGCACAGTCAACGCGATGGCGTTGCTGCTGCGGCTGGCCACTTCGCTCGATCGGCGGCCGGTGCCTGCCGTGGAAGACCTGCGCATCCGCTGCCGCGGCGGCGAACTGCGGATCGGCTTGATCTCCGCCGATCCGGCGCAGGATCTCAGCCTGGAGCGCTGGAGCCTGGCGGCCTGCCGGGAACCGCTGGCGGAAGCCGCCGGCCTGCGGCTTGTGGTGGAATCCTGAGCCTGGTCGCGCTTGGTAGCGGAGCTCACACCAAAGTTTCGCGCTGGACGCCATGACAGAGGCATCCTTGCCGGAGAGGCAGCAATGGCGTTGGCTTCGGTCCTCGCGATCGCTCCGCTCAAGGCGAAGGCTCAGCTCCCTGCAAGACCCCTGCGAAGGACGCAATGAACGCGATGGACACGATGGATTCACCCACCGCCTTCGTGGCCGTGGCACTGGCGGCTGTGTCCTGGGATGGGGTGCTCACCAAGGCCGGCTCGCGTGCCCTGCGCCATTCCCTCGACTACCGCGAACCCTTCCGCCACATGTCGGACGGAGAGATGATCCAGTTGTTCGACCGCCTGCTCGCCCAGCTGCGCCAAGAAGGCTCCCGCCAGCTGATGGAGCATGCCTCGGCCGTGCTGGATCCACAGCAACGGCTCACCGCCTTCACCGCGGCCGCCGAGATCATGCGCTCCGACGGGGAGCTGGTGGCTGAGGAGCAGCGCATCCTGGCGGATCTCGCCAGCCAGCTCAGCATCTCCCCCGATCAGCACGACCAGATCCTTGCGGTGATGGACCTGCTGCACGCCAGCCTGGTGGGCAAACCAGTGCTGGCCTGAGGTCTCAGAGGCGCCGCAGAGCGGTGGCTTTGTCCTTGAAGTCGCCGAGCAGCAGCTGGAGGTAGGTGACCTTGCGCAGCTTGATGTTGGTGGTTAACGACATGCCGACCTGCAGCGGCAGGCTTTGGCCACTCTTGAGTTGCAGCTGCTGAGAGTTGAGGCTGATATCCACCGGGACTCGATAGAACGGGTTGAGCTGATCCGGTGGCAGGGCGTCGGAGCCGATGCGCCGCACCCGCCCCTGCAGCACGCCGAAGTCGGTGGCTGGAAAGGAGTCGATGCTGATGTCGGCAGGCTTACCCACTGTCACAAAACCGATGTCGGTGCTGGGCACTTCAACCCGAGCTTCGAGTTTGTCAAAGGGAACAATCTTCATCACCGGTTCACTCGTTTGAGCCACGAACCCACGCGCCCGTGCCTTGAGCTCAAATACAATGCCGGCTTCAGGGGCGCGGATCTCCTGATAGCGGATGTTGACATTCAACTCCGTGCGCTGACTGCGTAGATCGGCAAGTTCGCTCTGCAGCTGGCGCACGCCCTGCTGCAAAATGGCCTGCTGGCGAAAACGATCCATGGATGTTTCTTCAAGCCTGCCTTCCACTTCCTGAACTTTGTTGCGCTGCTGAAGATATTGCAGCTCAGCGGTAGCACCCTGTTCATTGAGAACGGACAGCCGCTTGAGCACCTCCTTCTCCAATGCAAGGCTCTGGCGCAACACCCGCTGGTTGGTGTCGTTCACATCAAGGTAGCGATCCAGCTCGTCTTGCTTGAGTGCGAGCTGCTGCTGCTTGTAGACGATGGTTTTCTGCAGACTCTGGCGCCGATCCAGGGTGGCTTCCGTGTCAAGGCGCAGCAACACCTGGCCTTTCTCCACCCGCTCACCATTTTTCACAAGCACCTCATCCACCACACCGCCCACGGGCATCTGGATGTCCTTCACCTCTCCCAGGGGCTCCAACTTGCCGGGAGCGGTCACAATTTCTTCCGTCTGCGCCAGCGCCAGCCAGCCGAAGGCAAACGCTGTGACACCCATCAAGGTCCAGGTGATGGCACGCGCCCAGAGGCGTGACTGCTGCAGCACCACATCCTCACTGTCGGAGTGTAACGACTGATCGATGCGGTCCTGGGCCTGGCGGAACAGATCGGAGGGAGAAGGAAGCCGGGGCGGTGTGGGGGGTGCCATTCAATTGGCCTCCTGTTGGCGGTAGAGGGCGTAGTAGCGGCCCTTCAATTGCATGAGTTCGTCATGGGTGCCCGTTTCCACGATGGCCCCGTCATGCATCATCACGATCATGTCGGCGCGGCGGATGGTGGTGAGACGGTGGGTGATGAAGAACACCG
>CALFOF010000343.1 GCA_937919075.1 uncultured Cyanobium sp.
TGAATCGCTGAAAACCAGCCCGAACAGAGCGCGATCAGCGCTCAGGAGGGAAAACGCGGCCGGCAAGGCGGTTTTTCCGCAAACTCCTAAGGGTGTCCAGAAGATGCCCCCCCACGGTCATCAGGGGATTGAGCCGGGTCATTGGGTCCTGGAACACCAGGCCGACCGAGTCTCCCCGGAGTGCGCGCAGATCGGGGATCGCCAGGCGGCGCGGATCATGGCCATTGAGAGACAGGCCTCCCTCGCAGCGGCTTCCCTGGGGCAGCAGTTGTATGGCAGCACGGGCAACGGTGCTTTTGCCGCAGCCGGAAGGCCCTACCAGCGCCAGCCGCTCCCCGGCTTCCAGGCGTAGATCCAGGCCGTCGAGGGTCCAGGCGGGGCTGCCCGGGTAACGCAGGCGCAGCTGCTGGAGTTCCAGAACGGCCCCAGGTGCGTCGGTCATGGCAGAAGGAGGCGCTGGGGCTGACGGCTACACACCATGGATTGAACTGCCAGGACGGATGCTCAACGCCACCTCCGCACCGGATGTTCAGCCGATCGACCAACGATCGACTCACCCCGCTTGCGGTTTGGTGGCGTTACGCGACCGTCAGATCCGCTCTCCAGACGATTACGGCATCGAGCTGCCGCCCTGGCTGCGTGAATGCATCAACCATGTCCCCCCGGGGATTGGCCATAGCTGCCCGACCGATTCCGAAGCCTTGCTGGCCGCGGCTTTCGATTTCGCTTTCCAGCTTCACGAAGGGCAGTTCCGCGCCAGTGGTGACCCTTACATCGTGCACCCTGTGGCTGTGGCTGATCTGCTGCGCGATATCGGTGCCAGTGCCAGTGTGATAGCCGCCAGCTTCCTTCACGATGTGGTGGAAGACACCGATGTGACTCCAGAGCAGCTGGAGAGTCATTTCGGCCCTGAAGTGAGGGAGCTGGTGGAGGGCGTCACCAAGTTGGGTGGACTTCACTTCACCAGATGTTTCTGGCCATGGCCAGCGACATCCGCGTTGTGCTGGTGAAACTGGCTGATCGCCTGCACAACATGCGCACCCTCGGGGCCTTGCGTGAGGAGAAGCGGCAGCGCATTGCCCGTGAAACCCGCGAGATCTATGCCCCATTGGCTAATCGCCTTGGGATCGGCCGCTTCAAGTGGGAACTCGAGGATCTCTCGTTCAAGCTGCTCGAGCCCGAGGCCTTCCGGGAGATGCAGCAGGAGGTGGCCACCAAACGCAGCGAGCGGGAGGAGCGTCTTGGTGTAACGGTGCAGCTGCTCAGTGACAGGCTGGCGGCGGCGGGTCTTGAGAACTGCGAGGTGAATGGACGACCCAAGCACCTCTATGGCATCTGGACCAAGATGCAACGCCAGCAGAAAGCCTTCCACGAGATCTACGACGTGGCGGCCCTGCGCATCCTCACGCCGAGCGTGGAAGCCTGCTATCGAGCTCTGGCTGTGGTGCACGACACCTTTCGCCCCATCCCAGGACGATTCAAGGACTACATCGGTTTGCCCAAGCCCAACGGTTACCAGTCGCTGCATACGGCGGTGATTGGCCGGCATCGGCCCATCGAGGTGTAGATCCGCACCCTCGAGATGCACCAGGTGTCGGAGTTCGGGATTGCCGCCCACTGGAAATACAAGGAGGGAGGCTCACCTGCCGCAGGGGGCGACACCGAACGCTTCAATTGGCTGAGGCAACTGGTCGACTGGCAGCAGGAGGGAGGTTCTGATGATCACAACGACTATCTCGCTTCCATCAAGGAAGATCTCTTCGATGAGGAGGTGTTCGTGTTCACCCCCA
>CALFOF010000344.1 GCA_937919075.1 uncultured Cyanobium sp.
GCTGCTCGACAGCCTCAGCCGGGAGCAGCGGCGCAACCAGGAGCTGCTGGCTTCGCTGGCCTTTGCGCTGCGCAGTTTCACCAATTTCAACCGTTTTCTGGAGCTGGTGCCCCTGGTCTGCTCCCGGCTGGTGGAGGCGGAGGGCAGCCTGCTGGTGGTGTTTCACGCCGATGGCCGCCTCTGGCGCGAGCAGCTGCATGCCTCGCCGCCGGAGCGCTGCCGCCATCTGGTGAGCCAGCTGGCCGGGCTCAGCGATCAGGATCTGGCCGCCGGCGGCGGCGGCGACGACGCGGTGGTGGCCCAACTGGATCTGGAGATGCGCCGCCTGCTGGGCCAGGTGCCGATGTTCGGCACCTCGGTGGTGGCCCGCAACCATCAGCGCGGCCGTCTCTACGTGTTCGGCTCCAGCCAGGGAGAGGGGCCGAGCTGGAGCGATGTGCACCGCCGCCACGTGCAGCTGGTGGCCGATCTCACCGGCGTGGCGATCGAGAACGAGCTGCTGCAGGAGGACATGCGCCTGCATGAGCGTCTTGATCGCCAGCTCAGCACCGGCGCCGAGATCCAGTCCCAGCTGTTGCCCGATCAGTGCCCTGTGATTGAAGGGGTGGATCTGGCGGCCCGTTGCCGGCCGGCCTTCCGCGTCGGCGGCGACTACTACGACTTCATCCCCACCCGCCCCGAGCTGGTGGGACGGCGCCGCGAGACCGAGCGCTGGGCGCTGGTGATGGGCGATGTGATGGGCAAGGGGATTCCCGCCGGCCTGCTGATGACGTTGCTCAGGGGCATGCTGCGGGCGGAAGTGCTGAGCGGCCATGCGCCGGATCGGATCCTGCGTGATCTCAACCAGCTGGCGCAGGAAGACCTGGCCCATTCGCACCGGTTCGTGACGCTCTTCTATTCGGACTACGACCCCCGCACCCACGTGCTGCGCTATGCCAATGCGGCGCACAACCCGCCGCTGATCTGGCGCCGTCAGGCCCACACGCTCGAACGCCTCGATGCCCCTGGCCTGCTGATCGGCCTGCAGCCCGAGGCCGACTACGGCTGCGAGCGCCTGGTGTTGGAGCCGGGCGACGTGCTGCTCTATTACACCGATGGCGTCACCGAGGCCGCTGGGGTCGGCAATGAGCGCTTCGATGAAACCCGGCTGATGCGGGCCTTCGATCGCTCCTGCCGCTCTGGGCTAGGGGCGCAGGGGATTCTCGATCAGCTGTTCACCCGCCTGGATCGCTTTGTGGGCTCTGACCGCCAGCTTCAAGACGACGCCTCGATGGTGGTGCTGAAGGTGCGTGATGCGGTGATGCTGCCGGCGCTGCCCGGCTGAAGCCCCCGGCCGCCGGGTGCAAAGCTTTGCCTGACGACACATCTCGGCGGACATGGCCACAGAGTCTTCCCCTTCAGCGAGCGACCGGGGGGTGTCCGGCGGCGCCGACGGCAGCTGGAGCGACCGCTTCGAGGAGGGCCTGCATCCGGCGATCGAGCGCTTCAACGCTTCGATCGGCTTTGACATCGCCCTGCTGCCTCAGGACCTGGATGGTTCGGTGGCCCATGCCCGCATGCTCGGCAACTGCGGCGTGATCACCACGGCGGAGGCGGAGCGGTTGATCGAAGGGTTGGAGCTGGTGCGGGCGGAAGCAGCGGCTGGCAGCTTCAATCCCGGCCTGGAGGCAGAGGATGTGCACTTCGCCGTGGAGCGCCGGCTGATCGCCCTGATCGGTCCGCTCGGCAAGAAGTTGCACACCGGCCGCAGCCGCAACGATCAGGTGGGCACCGATCTGCGGCTCTGGTTGCGGCAGAAGATCGATGGGCTCGATGGGGCCCTGTTGCGGTTCCAGCAGGCGTTGCTGGCCCAGGCGGAGCAGCACGTTGACACGCTCATCCCCGGCTACACCCACCTGCAGCGGGCCCAGCCGCTCTCGCTTGCCCACCATCTGCTTGCCTATGTGGAGATGGCGGCGCGCGACCGGCAACGTCTGGGAGATGTGCGGCGGCGGGTGAACATCTGCCCGCTGGGGGCGGCGGCACTGGCGGGTACCTCCGTGCCGATCGATCGCCGCCAGACGGCCGCTGAGCTGGGCTTCGAGGCGATTTACGCCAACAGCCTCGATGCCGTCAGCGACCGCGATTTCGCCGTGGAATTCAGTGCGGCGGCCAGCTTGATCCTGGCCCACCTCAGCCGCCTGGCGGAGGAGGTGATTCTCTGGGCCAGTGAGGAATTCGGCTTCGTGGCCCTCACCGACCGCTGCGCCACTGGCAGCAGCCTGATGCCCCAGAAGAAGAATCCGGATGTGCCGGAACTGGTGCGGGGCAAGGCGGGCCGCGTGTTCGGCCATCTCCAGGCCTTGCTCACGATGATCAAAGGGCTGCCTTTGGCCTACAACAAAGACTTTCAAGAAGACAAGGAAGCACTCTTCGATGTGGTGCGCACCACCGAAGACTGCCTTGAGGCGATGGCGATCCTGCTGGAGGAAGGCATCCGATTTCGCCCGGAGCGCCTGGAGCAGGCGGTAGCTGCTGATTTCTCCAACGCCACCGATGTGGCCGACTATCTGGTGGCCCGCGATGTTCCCTTCCGCGAGGCTTACCAACTGGTGGGCGGGTTGGTGAAGCGCTGCCTGGCCGAAGGCCTGCTGCTGCGTGAGCTGCCGCTTGAGCGCTGGCAGGCGTTGCATCCCGCCTTCGAGGCGGATGTGTATGCCGCCATCGAGCCGCGGCAGGTGGTGCGAGCGCGCCGCAGCGAAGGAGGAACGGGCTTCGATCGGGTGCGTGAACAACTTGCCTTGATGCGCCAGCGGCTGGATCAGATTCCAGCGAAAAACCCCTGAAGCAGAGAATGGCGGGCCTAGGGTTGGAATGTCAGCTTTGATGGGTTCTTTCCGAGGCCGTCGAGGTTGA
>CALFOF010000345.1 GCA_937919075.1 uncultured Cyanobium sp.
GTGATCGCCGGTAAGAGGCCAGGGCCGCCAGCACCTGCTCCCTGTTGCAACGGGCCATCAGCGCACCCAGTTCCGGGTTCCCTGCCCCCACCCTCGTGGTGTCGGCAAAGCCACTGGAGGCCAGCGCACGGACCAGCACCCTGGCCTCTGCGTCCACGGTCCCCCGATCCGCCGCCTGCAGCAGGGCAGCACCCACCAGCACCGGCAGATGGGAGATCAGTGCCACTGCGCGGTCGTGGGCGTGGGGGTCGCAGGGCAACCACTGGGCCTCCACAGCCTCCGCCAGGGCGCGCACCGCCTGCAGAGCCGCCGGGTCTGTGTCCGGGGTGGGCGTGACCACCCAGGGGCGTCCGCGGAACAAGTGGCGCAGCCCCGCTTCCACCCCGGCCTCGGCGGTGCCGGCCATCGGGTGGCTGGCCACGAAACGGGGCACGATCCCCTGCCAGGTCCGCAGCACGGGCGCCTTGACCGAGCCCACATCGGTGATCACCGCTTCCGGCGGCAAGGCAGCCAGCAACGCCGGGTCCGGCGCCAGCAGCTGATCAAGCGGCAGTGCCAGCACCACCAGCTGGCAACCAGCCAGCACGGCGGGATCGGTGCTGACCCGGCCGGCCAGCCCGCGCTGGCGGGCCCGCGCCGCCGTGCTCTCCCGCCGCACCAGCCCCCTCACATCCCAGCCGCGGGCGCTCAGATCAAGGCCGAGGGAGCCGCCGATCAGGCCCAGCCCCACCAGCCCCACCACTCCCGTCGTGTGATCGGGGTGCATCGTCTGGGCTGTCATCGCTGCCACGGTCCGCTCGGAGCAGCTTCCTACGATTCGCGCATGTTGGAAGCCCGCGCCCACCAGCAACTCAAGCAACTCCTGCGGCAGGAGGGTGGCGTGGGCTGGCCGCATCACCTCACGCTCAGCCGGGTGGTGGGGCGCAGCCTGCGGCGCGGCGATCATTGCTGCCTGCAGCTCGCCCCGGGCAGCGATCCGGGCTGGCTGGTGGCGCTGCTCGTGCCGATGGCCCTGGCGGCGGCACCGCTGGTGCTCGTGGTGAGCGAGCCGATGCGGCGGCGCCTGCTGCAGGTGGAGCTGCCCCGGCTGCGGGCTGCGGGGCTCACGCTGCCCTGCTGGGAAGGGGAGTCGCCTCCCCGCGACAGCACCCTCTGGCTGATGAACCATCAGCAGCTGGTGAAGGCCTGGCAGGGCGGCAGCCTCGGAGATCGCCACCTGGTGATTCCCGAGGAGGAGATCCTTGAAGCACGGCTGCGCATTGCACTGGATCAGCGGCTCGCTCCTCAGCACTGGGACCAGATCCGCCTCAGCCTGCCGGCAGCGGACGTGAGCCTGCTGGAACTGCACCAGCGGCTCGGCCGCCGGATCCTCAGCCATCCGGGCACACCCTCGGCCCAGGTGCCCCTGTCGCCGGAAGACGAAGCGCCACTGCGGCAATTGCTGTCGCTGCTAGGGCCACTACCGAGTCCATGGCCCGAGTGGATGGCCGCCAGCGGTCCGGGCTGGACGAGCTGGGCCACGGTGGACCGCCAGCTGCTGCAGTGGGAGCTGCACCGGGTGCCGCTGGAACCCCTGGAGGTGATGCCGGGGCTGCTCGATGGCCGGGCCCTGGTGCTGGTGGGCCAGCGCGGAGCGCCGGTGCAGCTGACGGGGTTCACCCCCCTGGTGCGCGTGGATCTGGCCGATCCACCCCTGTCCGACCCCTTGCCGCTCTATGCGCCCCTGCGCCAGCCCCTGCCCAACAGCCCCCAATACGGCGAGCATCTGCTCGATCACTGCCGTCGCCTGGTGCTGGGCCAGGCCGGCCTCACGATCGTGCTCGTTGACGATGCCGGACTGCGCCTGCCGCTGGCGGCGGCGCTGGCGGCTGAATTCGGCACGCGGGTGTGCCATCAGGACACGGCACCGGAGAGCAATGGTGTGATCTGCTGCGGCTGGAACTGGTGGCTGGAGCATCAGGAGCGGTTGCCGGTGCCCTGCCAGGTGGTGGTCGGTCCGTTGCCGATTGCCAGCCTGGAAGACCCACTCACTGCCGCCCGGGTGATGCGGCTGCGGCAGCAGGGGCGCGACTGGTTCCGCGAACTGCTCCTGCCTGAAGCGCTCGATCGTCTGCAGCGCGGCCTGGCCAGCCTCAGGCGTGGCGGGGCGGGGCGACTGGCCGTGCTGGATGGCCGGGTCCGCAGCCGCAGCTGGGGGCGTCAGGTGTTGCGCGCCCTGGAACCCTGGGTGGCTCTGAATCGCCTGCTGCCGGGCTGAGCCGCCAGCCGCCGGCACCGTTGGAAGCCACCTCTACGCTGAGCCGCAGCGGGAGCAGAACAGCCATGGGTGAAGCAAGGCGGAGGGCACAACAAGGCCTGCCACCACGCCAGAAGGCAAAGGCATCCGCAGCCAAGGACACCTCACCACGCCTGGTGGAATGGTTTCCGCTCACACGCGACCAGGCCGACCGCTTCGTGAAGCTCTCCACCCGCGGCGCCTGGGTGGGCATCGGCGCCCTGGTGCTGTTCTGGGTGTCCGTGCGCTTCATCGGACCGGCCGCCGGCTGGTGGCAACTGTCCGACACTCCCTGAAATTGGTCTGATAGTCATCTGCTGCTGATCACCATCTGCGGGCCTCCACAGCTGCACTGGCGGAGCCCCCAGCTCTGCCTGACGAGCGCCGCAGTCGTCACCGCCTGCTGACGCAACAGCATGAATGGTCGCAACAATTGGAAGAAAACCTTATGATCGAGCGGCCCAACGGTTCCCAGTGATGTTTACCCGTCTGGCTGAGCAATACCGCTCGCTGGCTCAGGATCTCGTCATGAGCCTTCAGGCTCTTGCCAGCAGCCTGCAGCGCAAAGGGCTGGTGGCCACTTGCTACGTCTGCGGAGACGGCCAAGAACGACAAGGCGCTTCATTCGTGGCCGATCTGGGTGACACGCACACCATCCGCTTCTTGGTGTCTGACTGCGGCATCAGCTGGGTGGAATCGCGCAACGGCCACGAACTGGTGCGGCTGGACGGGGCCGATGCGATTCAGGAACTGCAACGAGTGACCGCCTTCCTACAACAGGTTCCAGCCGACGCCGATGTGTTGCGTGCACCGAATCAACGACAACCTGTGCTGATCAGCACAGCATCCCAAGCCCTTGATGAATTGGTGGGTTGATGGGCTTGGGTGAGTGGCTGATGCTCTGAGCGGCCCAGCCACCCAGCGACGACCCGAACACCTGGCAGGAAAAGAACGGAAAGGTTTTGGCAGCGGCCAGGCTTTCTTTAGGTGGCCGGATGCCCGGTCGATTCCCCTCCCTGGTGCCTTGGTGCTGGATCTGCGCTCAGCGCGCAGCCAGGCCGGCCTCCTCCACGACAGCGTCGTCAGCATCGGAGCCGTCCGTTTCAGCTGCGGCCGACTTGGCCGCTAGCGACTTCACGGAATTGGCCATCACATCGGCCCCTTCGGTGAGTTTGCGGCGCACGATCGCTTCGATCGCCTCCTTCTGGGCGGGGTTCTGCTCCAGCCAGGTGATGGTGTTGTCACGCCCCTGGCCGATGTTGTCGCCCTCATAGCTGTACCAGGCACCCTTGCGGACCACCACGGCCGTTTCCTCGGCCAGATCCAGCACGCAGCCCAGGGTGCTGATGCCGCGGCCGAAGAGGATGTCGAACTCAGCGATGCGGAAGGGGGGCGCCACCTTGTTCTTGGCCACCTTCACCTTGGCCCGGATGCCGTACTCCTCGGTGCCGCGCTTGAGGGTTTGAATGCGGCGGATGTCGAGGCGAACCGAGGCGTAGAACTTGAGCGCATTGCCTCCCGTGGTGGTTTCCGGGTTGCCATAGGTCACCCCGATCTTCTGGCGCAATTGGTTCAGGAAGATCACCGTGCAGCCCGATTTGCCAATGTTGCCGGTGATCTTGCGCATGGCCTGGCTCATCAGACGGGCCTGGCTGCCCACCGCCAGATCGCCCATCTCCCCTTCGATTTCCGCCCGTGGGGTGAGCGCTGCCACCGAGTCGACCACAACGATGTCGACGGCCGCAGAACGCACCAACTGATCGACGATCTCCAGCGCCATTTCGCCGGTGTCCGGCTGGGACACCAGCAGATTCTCCACATCGACCCCGAGGGCGGCCGCATAGACCGGATCCAGGGCGTGTTCGGCGTCGACAAAGGCGGCCACGCCACCACGGCGCTGAGCTTCGGCGATCGCATGCAAGGTGAGCGTGGTTTTCCCTGAGCTCTCGGGGCCGTAGATCTCCACCACCCGGCCCTTGGGATAGCCGCCACCGAGGGCAAGATCGAGGGTGAGTGCACCGGTGGAAACGGTTTCGACCCGCATGCGGGAGGCATCCCCGAGGCGCATGATTGAACCCTTGCCGAAGTTGCGCTCGATCTGACCGAGCACGAGATCAAGGGCCTTGTCGCGGGCGGCGGCGGCGGAACCAAGGGCGGCAGCCGACGATCCGGCGGCGGCGGAGCGGGGATGGGCGGCCCTGAGGTCAGTGCTCTTGGGGTCGGCAGGCATGGTCAACGGTGGGTGAGAGAACAGGCCGCTGATCGAGACGTCCGAAGCGGGACATCCTGCGGCCTCAAAGGCACAGGTGCCACCAAATCGGGTGGACGTATCAGGCCGGCGCGCCAGACAGGGATTAGTACAGGCGTACCCTAGCGGATTAAGGCCAGCTCGCCAAGGGGGCCGCGAAGCGTTCCGGGCGGAGCAGGGCGATGCCTGGCGGCAGGTCGATCAGATCGGCCGCGCGCACATACCCCCACGACACCAGAAAACAGCGCACGGGGGTCAACCCCGGCGTGGCCCGCACCTGCTCCAGGGTGGGGCGCCGGTCTTCGATGAACCAGATCGGCCTGTTCAGCGACCGCAACTGCAGCAGCACCTCCGGTTTCGGTCCCTGCTCATGGCCGAAGAGCTGCCAGGGCCGGAGCCCCTCGGCAGAGAGCAGCTCAGCGGCGAAGGCCGCCCCCTTGGTGGTGAGCACCGCCCAGTCGGCTCCCTCGCCGCTCAGAGCCTGCAGCCGCTCCGGCACGCCGGGGTAGGGGCGGTGCAGCGCCAGCCAGGCGCTGCGGTCGGTGGCGATGGCCTCGCGGCGCACCAGCTCGAGCACCTCCTGAAGCTGGGAGGGCTGCCACCCCCAGCGCTTCAGGGCGCGGTCCAGGGCCCCGTCGTAGTCGGCCAGGGTGTCCGTGAGCCGGTGGTCGTCGCGACCCAGCTCAGCGGCCAGCAGCACCATCTCCCAGCCCTTGTGGATCAGGGGCCGCAGCTGGGCGAAACCGGGCGGCGCCGACGCAGGCAGCTGCAGGTCGGGGCGCAGCCGCAGAGCGGCCCGGCGGGCGCTCCACCAGTACTCGGCCATGCCGTCGACCAGCACCCCGTCAAAATCGAACACCAGCAGGGGGCTGGAGGACACAGGGGGAGCTCAAAGGAGTGTCAAAACTGGGCCGCTAGGATTCGAACCTAGGAATGGCGGGACCAAAACCCGCTGCCTTACCGCTTGGCGACGACCCAATGGTGCCCTCTGGGAGCAGCCAACACCGGCATTCACCGATGCCTAGCTA
>CALFOF010000346.1 GCA_937919075.1 uncultured Cyanobium sp.
TGGGCCTCAGGCCGCCGCCACCGGCGCGGCACCGCCCAGCAGCACGGCAGGGGATTCCAGCTCGTGGATCTGCCAGCGGGCCCGGTCGCCGAAGCTCATCAACAGGCGGTCGAGGTCGTCGACGGCTTGTTTCGGGCTTTCGTAGGGGCCGATGTGGCGAGTGGCCAGGCCGTCCTTGATCGTCAGCAGATACATACAGGCACCGACACGTCGCCTCTGATCACCGTAAGCAGGCGGCCCGCTTCTGGGAAGGGCTGAAATCCACACGGATGTGTCAGGGGGAACGCCAGGGGGTTCCACTGCGTGCCGCAGCGCCCCAGCGCTCGTCGAGGCGCCGGTCACGGCCGCATGACCAGCGGTAATAGGAGTATTTCGCCTTGTTGCGTTCTGCATAATTTTGGTGATAGCCCTCGGCTGGCCAGAAGCGCTGCAGCGTCCGAACCGGTACCCGCAGATCAGCGGGCTTGCGCTTCAGTTCGCGGGCGGCAGCGGCCTGGCTGGCGCGGGCCTCCTGCTCCTGGCGATCACCACGCACGAAGATGGCCGGCTGATAGGACATGCCGCGATCACAGAACTGTCCGCCTCCATCCAGCGGATCCACGTTGCGCCAGAAGGAGCGCAGCAGAGCCGGGTAAGTGATCCGGTCTGGATCGAAGCGCACCAGCACCGCTTCGAGATGGCCCGTGCCTCCGGCCGACACCTGCTTGTAAGTGGGATTGGCCTGGGCTCCACCGCTGTAGCCGCTCACCGCATCGAGCACACCGGGCAGCTTTTCGAGGTCGTGCTCCAGGCACCAGAAGCAGCCGCCGGCAAACACCGCCTCCTCCACCGCCGCCAGCGCGGGCGGAGCGGCGGCGATCAGCAGCGCCAGCGCCAGCGGCGCCAGCCAGCGATGCCAGGCCCAAGGGCGCTGCAGCGGGCGCCGTGACGGCGAAGGGGAAGGGAGCGGGCTCATGCCGGTTCAGCAACGCTGCGGGTGGTGGCGGTGCGCTGGGAGGCCGCCGCACCGATCTGGTCCAGGATGGCGGCCGCCGCTCTGCGGGTGACGCCTGGCTCGCCCAGGATGCCGCGCAAACGGCCGTAGCCCTCCAGCATGCGCTGCCGCTCGGGGCCTTGCTCCAGCAGCGGCAACGCCTCGGCAACGATCGTCTCGGCGGTGAGGTCGTCCTGCAGCAGCTCCGGCAGCAGCCGTTCGCCCAGCAGCAGATTCACCGGGGAGATGTGCGGCACGTTGAAGCCCAGCAGCCGCTTGGCGATGAAGGCGGTGGGCCGGCTGAGCCGGTAGCCCACCACCTGCGGCACGCCCCGCAGCGCCATCTCCAGGTTCACCGTTCCCGACTTTGTGAAGGCCAGAGTGGCGGCGGCACACAGGGTGGGCTTAAGCGCGTCACAGCGGGCGGCCGGCACCACGGTGGCCTCCACACCCACGGCCGCCAGTCCGCTGGCCAGGGGTTGCTCGAAGCTGGGCAGGCCGGCGGGAACGATCACCTTGAGGTTGGGGCGCAGCTGCTGCAGGCGCGCGGCGGCAGCGGCCAGCGGCGGCAGCAGGTAGCGCAGCTCCTGGGGGCGGGAGGCCGGCATCAGCAGCAGCAGCGGCTGATCCGGCGTGAGCCCCAGCTGACGCCTGGCCTCCGCCGGATCGGGTTGCTCACTGAGCGTGTCCACCAGCGGATGGCCCACCCAGGTCACGTCGGCGCCGTGGGCGGCATAGAAGCTGGCTTCCTGGGGAAAGATCGCCAGGATCTGGTCGGTGAAGCCGATCAGGCGCGTGGTGCCCCCATCGCCGAAGCGGAAGGCCCACTCCTGTGGCGCGATGTAGTAGGTGATCGGCACCCAGGGGTAGTCGCGGCGGATGCGCAGGCCCAGGCTCACGTTGGCGCCCATGTAATCGATCAGCACCAGCCCATCAGGGGGCGACTGGCGCAGCCACTGGCCCACCTTGCGCTGCAGCTGCAGGGTGGGAAGCACCAGGGGAAGGGCTTCCCAGAGGCCGATCGCCCCCATCGGCGCCGTGTTGGCGATCAGCCGGGCGCCGGCGCGCTCCATGCGCTCGCCGCCCAGAGCCACGATCTCCAGCGGCAGCTGGCGGCGTTGTGCCTCCGCGTGCAGCGCTTGGATCAACAGCCCCCCCTGCAGATCACCCGACACCTCGCCGGTGCTGATCAGCAACCGCGCCATCAGCGCTGCGGCGGCAGGGGGCCGCGGCGCCCAGGAGCGATCGAGGCCTCCAGGAAGCTGCACAGCTCCTCGGCTGCCGGTAACAGGGGCTGCTGCCGCAGCTGCCTCAGCGCCTCCACCAGCACCTCATCGCCGCGGTAGAGACGATCCCAGACCTCCCGCAGTTGCCGCAGCTCGGCGCCGTCTTCGCGGTCGGCAAGCCCGCTGCGGCGCAGGCCGATGCGGTTGAGCCCCCGCAGCCTGCCCGGGTGCCCTTCCACGATCGCGAAGGGAGGCACGTCGCGGTCGATGCGGCTCATGCCCCCCACCATCGCCAGCTTGCCGATGTGCACGAACTGGTGGATGCCCAGCACCCCACCGATCACGGCCCGATCCCCGATCACCACATGGCCGGCGATCGCCACGCCATTGGCCACCACGATCCGGTCGCCCAGTTCGCAGTTGTGGCCCACGTGGCTGTAGGCCATCAACAGGTTGCCGCTGCCGATGCGGGTCTGCTCCCCGGCGGCGGTGGCCCGGTTGATCGTGACGCACTCGCGGAAAGAGTTGCCGTCCCCGATCACCACCTCGGTGTCAGCGCCGTTGTACTTGAGATCCTGGGGCTCGAGGCCGATGCAAGCGCCCGGAAACACCCGGTTGCGCGCCCCCATCGTGACCCGGCCATCGATCACCACGTGCGGGCCGATGCTGCTGCCGGCACCGATCTGGACATCGGGACCGATCACGGCGAACGGGCCGATCGCCACCCCTTCGGCCAGCCGGGCGCGGGGATCCACCAGAGCACTGGGATGGACCTTGGTCGTCACGGCGGAGCTGGTCATCCCCTCAGTCCACCAAAGAGAACATGAGTTCCCCTGAACACACCAGTTCTCCATCGACAGTGACGGTGCCCTTCACTTTGCCGAAGCGCTTGCGTTTGAGGGCGATCAGCTCGCAGGTGATCCGCAACTGATCACCGGGTACCACCGGGCGTCGAAACCGCACGCCATCGATGCCGGCGAACACGAACAGCCCCTTCGGAAGTTCGGGCATCTGGCTGATGATCAGCCCTCCCACCTGGGCCATCGCTTCAACGATCAGCACCCCGGGCATCAGCGGCCGGCCCGGGAAATGCCCCTGGAACTGGGGCTCGTTAAGGGTGACGTTCTTGATCGCCACGGCCCGCACACCCAATTCCTGCTCGATCACCCGGTCGACGAGGGCGAAGGGGTAGCGATGCGGCAGCAGATTGAGAATCTGGTCGCTCGTCAACAGCGAGGTCTCGGGGGGAGAGAAGACGGACAAGGGAACGTCAGGCAGTTCGGGAGAGGGAGGCCAGGGCGCCCGCCAGTGCTGTGTGCAGGCCGTGGGACCCGCGGAAGGCGAACACCTGGGCCATGGGCAAGCCCACCAGCGCCAGATCCCCCAGTAAGTCCAAGAGCTTATGGCGCACCGGTTCATCGCTGAACCGCAGTGGAGGGTTCACCCAGCTCTCGCCATCGCAGACCAGGGCGTTGTCGAGGGCGCCACCCTGAATCAATCCGGCGGCGCGCAACTGCTCGATCTGCTCAAGGAAGCCAAAGGTGCGGGCGGGGGCGATCTCTGCGACGAACCGCTGTGGGGTGAGTTCAAGGCTGAACAGTTGCTGGCCGATCGCCGCCTGCGGATAGGCCACAGCGGCACTGAGGCGCGGCCGCTCGCTGGGCAGGGCCACGGCGAAGCTCTCGCCTTGCTGGACGGTGAGCGGAGCCGACAGGGTCTGCAGCGGTGCGCGCGGGCCGATCTCGCGCAGGCCCGCCGCCGCGATCGCCTCCACCCAAGGCAGGCCGGAGCCGTCCAGCAGGGGGATCTCCTCGCCCTCCACCAGGATGTCCACATGGCTCAGGCCCGTGCCCACCAGCGCCGCCAGCAGGTGTTCCACGGTGGCCAGGCGCCCCTGGTCGAAGCGCAGCGCCGTGCACAGGCGCGTGTCGGCCACCTGGCCAGGATGGAGCGGTACCGGAGGCTGGGCCGGCTGATCCAGCCAGCCCACCGCGAACCCAGGCCGCTCGGTGGGCTCGAGGCGCACCCGCGCCACGGCGCCACTGTGGAGGCCCACCCCCGCGATCTCGACCGGGCCCGCCAGCGTCCAGGCACGGGCGTAGTCCGCCGGCCAGGAGCTCATCAGAACTTCCAGCCCACGCCGAGGTTGAAGCGCCACTCGCCGGTGAAATCACGGCTGGCCACCTCCAGGCGCAACGGGCCCACCGGCGTGGTCACGATCAGGCCCGTGCCCACCGAGAAGCCGCTGCCTGGTTTGCCCAGCAGCCCGCCAGGGTTGCCTGGCACGTTCGCCTGGGAGCCGAAGGTGGTGCCGCCATCGATGAACAGCTCACCGCTCACCACGCTGAACAGCGGGAAGCGGTATTCGATCGTGGCTTCACCGAAGCTGCGCCCCACGCCGAGGTCGCAGTCAAAAAAGCCCCGCACCGAGTTGGAGCCACCCAGACAGAAGGCTTCGTAGGGGGGCAGCGAACCGATGTTGGAACCGGCGGACATCTGGAAGGCCAGGGCCTGCTTGCAGTCGAGCGGCTCACCCGGCCGGGGCCGGCAGCCTTTGTAGAACTTCAGCCAGTTGACCGGGATGAAGTGGGAGTAGCTGCCCCGCACCCGGTTGAAGGTGGGGGAGTCGGGGCCCACCGACACGAATTGTTCGGTGCTCAGGGAGAGGAAGTTGCCGTCGGTGGGGTTGCGCGGATCGTTGAGGGTGTTGCGGGTGGCGGCAAAGCGGATCCCCACCAACTGGTTGGTGGTGGCGCAGTTGAAGGCGATGCAGATGACATCGTCGGTGGGGGCACTACGGCCGTTGAAGTTGTTGCTGCTGACGCCGAAAGGCATCGATTCGCCGGCGAAGTTGATCGGCCGAACCTCCTGAATGCTGGCACCCACCACCACGTTCCACTTGGCCCGTTTGAAGGGGTCACCGCCATTCAGTGGCCTGGCGAACTGGAAGTTGCCACCAATACGCTGCAACACCACCGAGTTGCCGTCGTAATCGAACCAGCTGGTGTTGGGAAAAGCGTTTTCGGCGGCATCCACCGAGTTGAATCTGCGGCCGGCAGGGTTCTTTGAATCATTGATATTGAAGGCCACATTGGTGCCTGGGGCCTTGTAGAAATCAGACGCGGTGTTGATGCTTCCGCCATCCTGCGACTGAAAAATCTGGGGCACGTCACGGCTGACGAACACGCGGGCGCGGAAAGCGGTGCGGTAGCGATCGCCTCTGATCCAGGGATCGGTGAAGGAGAGATCGGTAAGGGCACCGAACTGCCCATAGGTGAAGTTGAGTGCCAGATCCCAGGCACGACCGAACAGGTTGCTGTCCTGCAACTGCACCTGGCCGAAGACGCCCTGG
>CALFOF010000347.1 GCA_937919075.1 uncultured Cyanobium sp.
GACATCTTCCGGATGTTCTGCCAGAACGAGCCCCCCCCCCTGCAGCCCGCCAAGGTGCGCGTCAGCGCCACCTCCCACGGCAACCGCGTCACCGGCAATGAAGTCGGTCGCTCCGAAAAGGTGACCGGCGATGAGCCTGGCACCTGCAAATCGATCACCGGCACTGAATACATTTCCGCCAACCAGTCGGCCGCCTATTGCGGTACCACCGGTTCCCCCAGCCCCCGCAAGGTGGGCCTCAGCCAGACCCTCGGCGGCCGTCCGGTTTCCGGTGTGATGGTGGGCCGTTCTGAAAAAGTCACTGGCGATGAGCACGGCGCCTCGGTACGCACCACCGGCACCCAGTACGTGGGCAGCGATTCGATCGCCAGCCCCGGCCAGGCGCCGGCCAAGGTGGGCCAGGTGCATACCCTCAGGGGCACCGGCATCACCGGCACCCTCGTGGGCCGCTCTGAGAAGGTCACCGGCAATGAGCCCGGCACCTGCCGCCGGGTCACCGGCGATGAATACATCGGCAGCCAGCAGTTCGAAGGCTTCTGCGGGGAGCGCCCCGAACCGGAAGCCGCCAAGGTGGGCTTCAGCCTCACCGGCAAGCAGCAGATCGTCTCCGGCACCAGCACCGGCCGTTCCTCCAAGGTCACCGGCGATGAGCCCGGCACCTGCAAGGCCGTTACCGGCACTCCCTACGCCGGCCTCGAGCAGGCCTCCGGTTGGTGTGCCCCTGAAGCGGTTCGCACGATCCGTCAACGGGTTCCTGTTGGCATGGGCACCCCTGGTGCGCGCCTCAGCGGCCTTCAACCCGGCATCGGCGGCATCATGACCGGCGCCTCCAAGGGCGCCTGTGAGCCCGTCACCGGCACCCCTTACGTGGGCGCCGACCAGTTCAACGAAGCTTGCAGTGCAGCCGAAGGCCATGAGGCCGATTTTCCTCAGCCGCTCGACACCCAGCCCTGGCAGCAGTTCAGCGTCCAGTCGCCGGCCCGCGCTGCTCACCAGCAACGGGAGCGAAGCCACGCTGTGACGGGAACCCGCTACGAAACCAGCGCCAGGATCACCGGCCCTTTTGACCTGGCCGGTGACAAAGTCACCGGCACTGAACAGTTCCGTTTCGATCGGCCCACCAGCCCCAGCATGCCCGCCACCATTCCGATGGCCCGGCGCATGGCGCCCGGCCCCGCAGCGGTTTCAGCGCCCCCAGCTGCTGAACCGGTTGCCGACGACCGTCCGCTCTCCCGGGTGACCGGTGAAGGCATCTCCGCCGGCCTGCACATCACTGGCGACGACTGGGACCGGGGCAAGCGGGTCACCGGCACGGAAGGCGTTTCGGCCCGCCGCCGCAACCCCACCCGCACCGGCCCGATGTCGTCGATGGCCTCCGTCCAGCCAAAGCGCAACGATGAGATTGCCCAGCCGGTGAGCCGTGTGACCGGCTCCAGTGGCGGTTCAGACATGGGCTCTTTGATCACCGTCTCTGGCGGTGCCCGCGGTTAATGCTTCGTTTCGTCCCTTCGCTCGGCTGCTGACGTTGGCTTCTTCGCGCCGCTACCCCTCCGTCGAGAGGCCTATGGCTCCCACGGCACCGCCGCGGCGCCGTCAGGACCAGGCGGATGTTCAGGCGCTCGCTCCAGAGCCGTTCCAGGCCCTGGCTCCAGAGTCGCTTCAGGCGCTCGCTCCTGAAGCCCTGCTTCGGTCCGCCGATCCCCTCTCGCTGGCCCGCGCCAGGGCGGGTGCGCGCGGCGCACTTCGTTCGGTGCGGCCCATGCGCGGCCGTCGGCCTCTGCCTGCAGGAACACTGCACCCGCTCACCGATGCAGCGGCCAACGAACGCCTGCATGCCTACGACGCGCAGGTGAAGGGATCCTTTGACCGCATCGTCCCCGTGCTCAAGCGGCTTTCGGCGCTTCAACACGAACCTGACTTCATCGCCCAGGCCCAGGAGCATGCCCGCGCTGAGCTGGGTTTTGAGCTGCCGCTGCCCATTCTCGAAACGGCCTGGGTGCAGCAGCTCGATATGCGCACCCTGTTTGCCTGGTGCGTGTTTGAAACCTACGAACAGGTGAGCGGGGCCTTCTTCCGCGAGGATCCATTGGAAGGCCAGGACGGCACGGCGGCGGCCGAGGACTTCAATTCTTTTTTACTTGCGTGCGGTTTCCATCTGCTTGATGTGACCCCCTGCGCTGATGGGCGTCTGGCTCATGCGATCACCTACGCGCTGCGCCTGCCATTCAGCTCCGTGCGTCGCCGGCCCCACGCGGGTGCCCTGCTTGATGTGGAGAACACAGTCGACCGCTGGGTGAAGACCGAACACCTGCGCTACCGGGAGGGTCGGCCGAATCCGGCCCATGAGCCCACCCGTTACCTCAAGGTGGCGCTGTATCACTTCAGTTCCCGTGACCCACTGCACGAAGGCTGCGCCGCCCATGGTTCCAACGACGTGCTGGCTGCTGCTGCTGCCCTCGCTCGCCTCCAGGATTTCCAGCAGGCGGTGGAGAACAGCTTCTGCTGTGGCGCTTCGGTGGACCTGCTGTTGATCGGCATGGACACTGACACCGACGCTATCCGTGTGCATGTTCCCGCTCGGGATGGCACCACGGATCTGGAACGCTGGCTGGATGCCCGCCAGGCCTACGACGACACCCAGGCCCTGGGCCCGGATGCCGCTCGCCAAAAGCTGCTGGCCATGGTGCGCCAGGCGGCCCCCGGCGAACCCGAAGACGGCATGGTGGCCCTGGTGGCCCGCCTGCTGGAGCACAACCTTTCCCAGATCGATTATGTGCGTGGCTATCACGACGGCGCCTATGCCGATGCTGGCCATGCCGAGCGTTTCATTGGTGTGGGCATCGGCTTCAAGGAGATTCACCTGCGTAATCTCACTTACTTCGCACACATGGATACCCTGGAAGAAGGCTCCGCAGACGTGGATGTGGGCGTGAAGATCTTCAAGGGATTGAATGTGTCACGTGGGCTGCCGGTGCCAGTGGTGGTGCGCTTCGATTACCACGGCAGCGTGCCCGGGGCGCGGGATCGGGCCATCCAGCACTGCCACCGCACGGATGCGGCCATTCGCAACCGCTACAGACAGCTTGGGGCGGAGGGTCTGCTGCACACACTGCTCACTGTTCGCGACCGTGATCAACACGCTCCAGCTGAGGCGGTAGGGTCTTCGATCAGCTTCGGCACAGCAGGAGGGCACTGAGATGTTGATCTGCCGCGTGCTCAAGCCCTTGGTGGCCACCAATCGCATTCCCGAGTTCAAACACAAGCACCTTCAGGTGGTGCTCGATGGCAGCTCCCAGAAAGTGGCGGTCGATGCCGTTGGTTGCATTCCCGGCGACTGGGTGATCTGCGTGGGCAGCTCGGCGGCCCGGGAAGCGGCCGGTAGCAAGTCGTATCCCAGCGATCTCACGATCGTCGGCATCATCGATCATTGGGATCCTGAAGCTGGATCGGCCGAACGGAGATCGTCCTGATGGAGATCATGCAGGTCACCGGATCGCTTGTCTGCACGCAGCGGATTGAGGGCCTGCGCCACTGCAATCTGCGGGTGCTGCGCAACACCAAGGGCAAGCTCAGCGTGGCGGTCGATCCGATCGGCGCCATGCCCGGCAACTGGGTGTTCACCGCCAGCGGCTCCGCCGCGCGCTTCGCCACCGGCAACCCTGACATTCAGACCGACCTGACGATCGGCGGGATTATCGATCTGTGGGATCCGGACGGTTGACCCTCCCCGCATCACCTTTCATCCCGTCCGTTCCCGCCGCCCCATGGCCAGCCCCTCCTCCCGCCAACCTTCGTCTCGCCGCACACCGCCCGCCGCTGCCGTGACCCCTCCGGCCACGACCACGGCACCAGCGGAGCCGGCCAAAGCGTTGCCTGCCGCCACCACCCCAGCGGCAACGGCAACGGCAGCAGCAGCGGCGGCAACGGTGCCAGCGGCTTCAACGACCGCTGCGGCGCCCGCCACCACTTCGCCGGTGACTGCGCCAACCGCCACCGCCGCCCCTGCTTCCAGCAGTGGCAGCGCGGCAGCAGAGGCGCCGATCACGGTGCCCGCGAAGGCGGTCGCCACCAGCAGCCCGGCCCGTTCGGCGCCGGTCCGCTCCTCCAGCAGCCGGCGGGCGCCCTCCACGCCCACCCCCCGGCGGGCGGCC
>CALFOF010000348.1 GCA_937919075.1 uncultured Cyanobium sp.
CCAGGAGAAGGGCTGCTGGAAGATGCGCTGGCCCAGGTCCCCGGCAAAGAACAGGCCGTTGCGGCGGGTGCCGCCGATCGCGGCGATCAATCGCAGTTGCCCGGCAGTGATGTCCTGGCACTCATCGACAACGATGTGCTGGTAAGGGGCTGGCAGCGTTCAGGGGGAGACGTTCTGCGGCCCTGTGCAAAGCCACCACGGTCTTGCCGGTGCCGGCGGAACCCTGCACCTTGGTGGGTCCGTTGAACTCCCGCTCCACCCAGTCCCGCTGAGCGGGATGAAGGAAGACGACCCAACGCTCCCATGGGTAATCGAGGGCCTTGGCCAGCTCCTCGGTGTTGGAGAGCGTGCGGAAACGCCGTTGGGCATCCGGGTGCTGGAAGGGGTCCCCCTGATCCGGTGGTACCACCTCGGGCTTGGCCGGCCTGCCGCCGGTTGCCAGCTCCAGCAGCTGGTCTTCTGTGGCTACAAGCAGATCGGCCAGCCATTCTTTGGGCACGCCATAGCTGAGCAGCTCGGCTGGTTGGAAGCTGGCCAGGGGGCGATGCGGTTGAGCCTCAAGGGGAGCCGCTGAGGGCGCGGATGCTTCCGCCTCAACTGGCTTGGGTACGTAGTGGGGAATCTCGATCTCCCGCACCGTCTCGCGGATCTCCACCAACTGCGCGGCACCCGTCACGGGATGGGTCTCCAGCTTGCGCCGGTAGGCCCACTCGTAGGCGTCGTCGTGGTGGTCGACGTAGCAGAGCAGCAGGCTGCTCTCGATGCGATGGAAGATCAGGCGGATGTCCCGGTTCACCCGGGCCGACCAGAAGTTCTTGTCCTTCGTGCGATCGATCCGATGCACCTGCAGCCCCGGCGTGGCCGGGTTGGTCTGCAGATCGAAGGCAGCCGTCTTGGCGGCGCGCTGATCCTCGCCCGTGAGCCGTTCGAGGCTCTGCTGGAAGGCGTCAGCGATGCGGAACTCCATCGCTACGCCGCTGCCGCCCAGTCCACGAAGCTCAGACCCTCGATGCGGGCGAACTCGCGCACGTTGTGGCTCACCAGGGTGGCGCCAAGGGCCAGAGCATGGGCGGCGATCCAGAGATCGTTGCCACCGATCGGGGTGGCCTGGCGCTTGAGGGTGGTGGCCTGCACGGCGTAGTGGCGGCAGATGGCGGGGCCATCGGGGTAGAGCACCGGCACTTGCCTGGCCAGGGCGTCGAGCTGCTGAAGCGTGGCCTCGCGGCGTTGGCTGCCCTCGGCCCCGCGCAGCAGTTCGGCCCAGGTCACGAACGACATGGCCAGGCTGTCGTCGTCGGCCAGCTGATCGATGCGCTCGGCCACCTGGGGCGGCCGGTTCTTGATCAGGTAGATGAGGATGTTGGTGTCGAGCAGGTAGATCAAAAGTTCTCCCGCTCCTGCACCGGGCTCGCACTGACCTGCTGCGTTTCCAGACTGGCCACGAAGCTGGGCTCGAAGCCGGCGAGGGTGTCGAGCAGGGCCTGACCACGCTGGGCCGGGCAGGGGTGAATGATCAGATCGCCGCTGGCGCTACGGGTGATCTGCACCCGGTCGGTGGCGAGGCGGAACTCGGCGGGGATGCGCACGGCCTGGCTGTTGCCGTTCATGAACACCCGGCTGGGAAGCACGTCCATGGGCCTCTGGGGCGTGTGTACGGAGGAGTGGATACATCCTAGGGGCACAGCCAGGGTTCAGGCCACCCGGTACACCTTCATCACCTCATCCCCCAGGTGGTTGATCACCTTGACGGCGATGCTGCCGCCCTCTGGTTTGG
>CALFOF010000349.1 GCA_937919075.1 uncultured Cyanobium sp.
CACTCGGTCTTGGAGTTCCTGCTGCCGCCGCGGCAATCGGATGGCCGGGGCCTGATCCCGCAGGTAGTGGAGGATCGCCCCCCGGACGTGCTGACGAGCAAACGCGGAGAAGGGCGTTCCGGTGGAAGGGTCGAAGCGCTCAGCGGCGCGGATCAGGCCCATCAGACCCACCTGGATCAGATCATCAGCCCCTTCCCGGCAAAGGCCGGCGTAGTGAAGTGCGATCGGCCGCACCAGCTCCCTGTAGGCCTCTACCCGCTGGTTGCGCTGCCGCACAGTGGCGCTGGCCGTTCCTTTGCTTCTGGGCGTTGAAGGTTGGCGGGTGGCCGGAGCGTTGCTGATGGTGCTGCTGCTGGGAGGGGGGGTTGCTGGGGTGATGGAGTGCCGGGCCGCCAGTGGAGAGCAGGTCATGAACTGAAAAGACGAATGGAAAAGAAGCTGTAAGGAGAACCACCGGAATGTCCCGCTGGCTCCTTTTCCAGAAAGATCCCTGGTGCCCTCCTTCTGCAACCGAGCAATCACTGAACTTTTCGACGGGGTGCCAGCACGGCACCGTGTCCGTCACCCTCCAAGGCCGCTGCTGGAGGGCGCCACCCCAGGGTCCGCGGCCGGCGCCACGGCGCTGAGCAGCTCCCACGGTCCATGGCGGCTCAGCCACGCCAGATCCGATTGCTCCGTGAGCAGCAGATAGCCGGCGAAGCCGAGCGCATTGAGGCTGAAGCCGGCGGCATGTTCCCGGGTTCGCAGGATCGTGAGAAACCAGGACGCGGTGAACAGCAGGTTGTAGGGCTGACTTGGCTCTCCTCCCGCTGCCGGATCACCGAGCCCAAGCTCCAATGCATGGCGCCGGTAAAGCGCTGCCAGATCGGCGGACTCGCCGCCAGCGGGGCGCCGGCTCAGCCGGTAGCGCCACGGCCAGGGCGGCGCCTCGGCCTGCAGCTGGGCGCGTAGGGCTGGCTCCAGCGGGCAGTTGGGTTCGTCGCGATGGCGCGGCAGCAGCTGCAGATGCCGGTGGGGCTGGCTGGCGCCGGCACGCCCGCTGCTGTTGAAGAACCACAGGCCGGTGGTGTCTGCATCGACATGGGCCACCGCTTGCCAGTCGGACGCTCCCAGCCAGCCGCTCTGGGGTGCCCAGCCCTGGGTGATCAGCAGCAGGTGGCCGGCTTGCACCGGGTACTTGTTGAGAATTACCGCATGGCTGCCCGCCAGGCGGTCGACCTCCAGCTGCTGTTCCCAGGGGAGGAAGGGGTTGGGCCGGGGGCCGCCGCTGCGCAGGTGGCGCGGTACCGGGATTTCCAGCTGGCGCAACTGGAACGGCGTCCAGCTTCCCGGCGGCAGCAGCTTGGTGACGAGCGGCACCAGGGCACCGCGTTCGCGGGCGGCCTGGCTTTGCTGCAAGGCCGTTCGCCAGAGGCGCTCAGTTCGCTCCACCGATCTGCAGGCGTGCCAGCGAGGCCCCACGGTAGTAGTGGCCGAGGATCTCGTTGTACTTCCGGCCCGCCAACGCCAGCTGCTGGGCGCCTTCCTGGCTCATGCTGGCCCCCAGATGCCCGTGGGCTTCCAGCGTGATCTGGCTGTTGGCCGCATACAGGCTTTCCACAATTCCGCCCTGGTAGCTGAGGATCAGGCCACTGGTGCGGGCGGCCGCTTCGGTGGTGCGGCCGTTCACCGTGGTGAGACCCCGGTAGGCCTGCCAACGGGTGGTGTCGCCCAGGTGCCAGAACTTGTGGGCGGGCCGGGCCATGTGGGCCAGGGCATAGGAGCGTGCCGCCACTGCCTGCGCCTTGAGGGCCTCCATCGACCAGGACGTGGGCATTTCGGCCCCGACCACCGAGGCGATGTAGGCCTCCAGCGGCAGGTGGTTGATCGGTGTGATGCCTCCCCGCTCCGCCAACAGCCGCAGGCGGCCGCTGTAGGGCTGGCCGTTCACCAGCAACGCCTCCCCGGGGGTGGTATCAAGCCAGAGATCGTTGGCGCCGGCACCGGCGCTGAGGTCGACGGGGCTGCGGGCCTGGCCCTGGGCCAGCACCTGCCCGGAGCCATTGCGCAGCCACCAGGGGCCGGTGGCCGAAAAGCTGGGCTGGCCCGCCTGCCGCAGCAGGGCCACCCTCACCTCAAGAGGAACGGGTCGGCCGGCGGCCGGCTCCACCAGGGAGGCGGGAGCTTC
>CALFOF010000350.1 GCA_937919075.1 uncultured Cyanobium sp.
CTTCTCCCCATGCGTTTCCGACCCCTGCTCGCACTCGTGCTGGTGCTCTGCCTCACCATGGTCACCGCCTGCGGCGGTGGTGCCAAAGCTGTTGATCGCTCCAACGTCACCTATGACGACATCGTCAACACCGGCAAGGCGAACGACTGCCCCACCCTTCCCGATTCTGCGCGCGGCACGATTCCCCTCGATTCCGGCGCCCGCTACCAGCTTCGTGACATCTGCCTTCACCCCAGCGAAGTGTTCGTCAAGGGTGAACCCGCCAACAAGCGGCAGGAAGCCCAGTTCGTGGCCGGCAAGATCCTTACCCGCTACACCTCCAGCTTGGATCAGGTGTATGGCGATCTGAAGGTCTCCGAAGACTCCCTCACCTTCAAGGAGCTCGGCGGCATCGACTTCCAGCCGATCACCGTACTGATGCCCGGTGGTGAGGAAGTGCCCTTCACCTTCTCCAGCAAGGAGCTGCTGGCCACCTCCAATGGCGCCGCCATCAGCACCAGCACCGATTTCGAAGGCACCTATCGCACCCCCAGCTACCGCACCAGCAACTTCCTGGATCCCAAGGGCCGCGGCCTCACCACCGGTTACAGCAGCGCTGTCGGCCTCGTGCCCGCCGGTGACGACGAATCGCTGACCAAGGAGAACACCAAGCAGTACGTCGACGGCCGCGGCGCGATGAGCCTTTCGATCACCAAGGTCGACAGTGCCACCGGTGAATTCGCCGGCGTGTTCACGGCGATCCAGCCCTCCGACACCGACATGGGCGGCAAGCAGGCCGTCGATGTCAAGGTGACCGGCCAGCTGTACGGCCGGCTCGAAGAAGCCTGATTCAGGCCCGGGCCTTCCTCCTTTCTTCAAGCCCTTCCGGAGCTCCCTCCAGAAGGGCTTTTTGCTGCCAGCCGATCCCACCAGGCTTCGCGGCTTCCCAGCAGGGCCTGGGTGCTCTGAAAGAATCTCTCCATTCCCTCACGCCGCTGCCCGTGACCTCCACCACCTCCACCGAAGGCCAGCCCCAGGTTCATGGGATCGCCCCCCACGGCGGCACGCTTGTTGATCTGCGGGTGCCGCCCGAGCAGGTGGCGGCGGTGAAGGCCGGTGTGGATCGGGTGCTGGAGTGCTCCGACCGCAACGCCTGCGACGTGGAGCTGCTGATGGTGGGCGGCTTTTCGCCCCTGCGCGGCTTCATGCATGAAGAGGACTACCTCGCTGTGGTGAGCGGGCACCGCACCACCTCGGGCCTGCTGTTCGGTCTGCCGGTGGTGATGGACACCGACGACGACACCATCGCTCCGGGCGATCGCCTGCTGCTCACCTACCGCGGCCAGGATCTGGCGGTGTTCACCGTCGAGAGCCGCTGGGAACCCGACAAGGTGCGTGAGGCCGCCGGCTGCTACGGCACCACCTCAATCGAGCACCCGGCGGTGCGCATGATCTGCGGTGAGCGCGGGCGCTTCTACCTCGGCGGCGCGCTGCAGGGCCTGGAGCTGCCCCGTCGGGTGTTCCCCTGCCAGACGCCGGCCGAGGTGCGCAGCCAGTTGCCCGCCAGCGAAGACGTGGTGGCCTTCCAGTGCCGCAACCCGATCCACCGCGCCCACTACGAGCTGTTCACCCGCGCTCTGCATGCCACCAACGTGAGCGCCAACGCCGTGGTGCTGGTGCATCCCACCTGCGGCCCCACCCAGGAAGACGACATCGCCGGCGAGGTGCGCTTCCAGTCGTATGAGCGGCTGGCCGCCGAGGTGGAGAACCCCCGCATCCGCTGGGCCTACCTCCCCTATGCCATGCACATGGCAGGCCCGCGCGAGGCCCTGCAGCACATGATCATCCGCAAGAACTACGGCTGCAGCCACTTCATCATTGGCCGCGACATGGCCGGCTGCAAGTCGTCGTTGAGTGGCGACGACTTCTACGGCCCCTACCAGGCCCAGGATTTCGCCCGTGACCAGGCCACCGAACTGGGCATGGAAACAGTGCCGTCGCTCAACCTCGTTTACACCGAGGAAGAGGGGTATGTGACCGCCGAGCACGCCGAGGCCCGGGGCCTGCATGTAAAGAAACTCAGCGGCACCCAGTTCCGTCAAATGCTGCGCAGCGGCGAGGAGATCCCGGAATGGTTCGCCTTCCGTAGCGTGGTCGACGTGCTGCGTGCCGTCTGACGGCCTGCCGCGCCATTAACATTCCTTTACTTCCATCTCATCAGGAGCACACAGGGTGAAAAAGCGCTGGCGCAACGCGGGGCTCTACGTGCTCCTTGTCGTCGTGGTGATCGCCGTGGGCACGGCCTTTCTTGACCGGCCCAACCCGGCCAACGCCCCCCGCACCCTCCGTTACAGCGATTTCGTTGAAGCGGTCCAGAGCAAGCAGGTGTCGCGTGTGCTCATCTCCCCTGACCGGGGCACCGCGCAGATCGTTGAAAACGATGGCGGCCGCGCTGTGGTCAACCTCGCCCCCGACAAAGACCTGCTGAAGCTGCTTACCGACAACAACGTCGACATCGCCGTCCAGCCCAGCCGCGAACCGGCGGCCTGGCAACAGGCGATCGGCAGCCTGCTGTTCCCCCTGCTGCTGCTCGGCGGCCTCTTCTTCCTGCTGCGCCGCGCCCAGGGCGGTGGTGGCAACCCGGCCATGAGCTTCGGTAAGAGCAAGGCCCGCGTGCAGATGGAACCGCAGACCCAGGTCACCTTTGGTGATGTGGCCGGCATCGAGGGCGCCAAGCTCGAGCTCACTGAGGTGGTCGACTTCCTCAAAAACCCCGATCGCTTCACCGCCGTCGGCGCCAAGATCCCTAAAGGCGTGCTGCTGGTGGGCCCTCCCGGCACCGGCAAAACCCTGCTGGCCAAAGCGGTCGCAGGCGAGGCCGGCGTGCCCTTCTTCTCCATCTCCGGGTCGGAGTTCGTGGAGATGTTCGTGGGCGTGGGCGCCAGCCGCGTCCGCGACCTGTTCGAACAGGCCAAGAAGAACGCCCCCTGCATCGTGTTCATCGATGAGATCGACGCGGTGGGCCGTCAGCGCGGCGCCGGCCTCGGCGGTGGCAACGACGAGCGCGAGCAGACCCTCAACCAGCTGCTCACCGAAATGGACGGCTTTGAGGGCAACACCGGCATCATCATTGTGGCCGCCACAAACCGGCCCGATGTGCTCGACCAGGCCCTGCTTAGGCCGGGCCGTTTTGATCGGCAAGTGGTGGTGGATCGCCCCGATTACAGCGGTCGCCTGCAGATCCTTGAGGTCCATGCCCGCGGCAAGACCCTGGCCAAGGATGTGGACCTCGACAAGGTGGCGCGCCGCACCCCTGGCTACACCGGCGCTGATTTGGCCAATTTGCTCAATGAGGCCGCGATCCTGGCGGCCCGCAGGCAGCTCACCGAAGTTGCCATGGATGAGGTCAACGACGCCATCGAGCGCGTCATGGCTGGCCCTGAGAAAAAAGACCGGGTGATGAGTGAGAAGCGCAAACGCCTGGTGGCTTATCACGAGGGCGGCCACGCCTTGGTCGGCGCCTTGATGCCCGACTACGACCCTGTTCAGAAGATCAGCATCATTCCAAGGGGCCAGGCGGGTGGTCTCACCTTCTTCACCCCCTCGGAAGAGCGCATGGAATCGGGCCTCTACTCCCGTTCCTACCTGCAAAACCAAATGGCCGTCGCCCTCGGTGGCCGGGTGGCTGAAGAGATTGTCTATGGAGAAGACGAGGTGACCACCGGCGCCTCCAACGATCTACAGCAGGTGGCCCGGGTCGCCCGCCAAATGGTGAC
>CALFOF010000351.1 GCA_937919075.1 uncultured Cyanobium sp.
AGGACGCCCGACGCAGGAGGGCGCATGGCCCGATCCTTGACGCGGCGTGAGGACCGGCCGAGGGATGCGGTGGGTGTGCGCCGGCCCGGTGGCGATCCCCCCCCTCTCCGGCTGGCTGCTGGCTGGTCTTGCCCAGAAGCCCCAGACTGGAGGCATCCCGCTCAACGCCGATGAGCAGCGCCACCGCCCAACGACTCACGGCGATCCTTCACCGCGAGGAGGAGGTGTACGTGGCCGAGTGCCCGGAGGTGGGCACCGTGAGCCAAGGCGACACGGTGGAAGAAGCCCTGGCCAACCTGCGGGAGGCCACCGAACTGTTCCTGGAGGAGTGTCCGCAGCCGGCGTTGGCGCCAAGGCTGCTCACCACCTTTGAGGTGAGCGTTGCCTAAGCTCCCGCGCCTTCCCGCCGCTGCTGTGGTGGCGGCCCTGAAGCGTCTGGGATTTGAGGAGGTGCGTCAGAAGGGCAGCCACCTGGTGCTTCGCAGAACAACGACCAAGGCCGATGGCAGTGCAGTTGCCGTGATCTGTGTGGTTCCCCTGCACCGGCGGGATTTGGCCGTCGGCACCCTCGCCAGCGTTCTGCGGCAGGCCGGAGTAGACGGCGACACCTTCATCCAGGCCCTTTGATGCAGCCCCCGCACCATGAAAATCCGCTACTTCCCGGAACCCGACACCCTCACCATCGAGCTGGCCGATCGGGTGAGCAGCAGCTCTGAGGCAGTGAGCGACAACCTGATCGTCGACTTCTATGAAAGAGGCAAACCAGTGGGCGTGACCCTGGAGCACTACTTCCAGATCAGCGACACCAGCACGACCCTGACCCTGCTGCCGATCACCCCTGTGCTGCAGCCGGCCTGACGCGAGAAGGGGGCCGCAGCCCCCAGGCCTCAGTAGGGCAGCAGAGCTTCCAGCTCGGGATCCAGGGCTGGCTCGGGCTGCTCAGCCTGCCGCTCGATCAGCAGATCATCCAGAAGCCCAGCGAGGCGAACCAGCCCCCGGCCCCAGCATTCTTCGCTGAGCCAATAGAGCAAGCCATCGCAGCTGGCGGAGAAGTGCAGCCGGCGGGCGGCATGGAGGTGAACGGAGGCAGAAGCCGGAGCAAGAAGCGTGGCCATGGCGGACCTGAGCGCAGGACCTGGCCTCCATGCGGGGCGGGGTCAAGGACCCGCGCAGCGGGCA
>CALFOF010000352.1 GCA_937919075.1 uncultured Cyanobium sp.
CACCGGTGAAGCGATGCACCTCAGTGCGCAGGCTGGCGAGGGGAACAGGACGGGTCATGGCGGTCGCACCGAGCGGAACACCCCCATGCTCTGGCCGCTGTGAGGTTGACGGTGAAGCGCCCGTGGGACTGACCAAACGTCAACGCCTGCAGGGCCTGATGGCGCGCAAGCAGGGTGGCGTAGTGGCCGGCGAGCTGCTGGTGATCGCGGATGGCTTCGCTGAGGTGGCGCTGGCACAAGGCCAGGGCCGTTTCCAGGGCGGCGAGCTGCTGGCGGTCGTCGTCGAGCCGCCGCACCACCACCACGGAGCGGGGTGTGGCCGAGAAGCCCAATACCTGCCGGCGGGGATTGGCGCTGCAGGTGCTGCGGGGATCATGCCAACCCTTGGTGCAGCGCTGCACCTTGGCGGTGAACAGCACGGTGTCGCCGCTGCGGATGCCCGCCTGCGACCAGATCTCACGGTGGGGGAACCACCAGTGGTCGGGATCGAGGGGCTGCTGGGAGGAGGCGAGGCGCAGGTCACGCAGGCAGAGGGTGCGGATGGTGGCTCCGTTCTGGAGGAAGGAGCCGAAGCGATCGATCACCCCAGTGAAGCGGTGCACCTCATCGCGAAGGGTGGCGAGCGGTTGGGGGCGGGTCATGACACCAGTTGCGAAGAGCCCCATGGTTGAGCCACTCAAGGCTCTGCGGCAAAACGCTCGTGGGACTGACCAAAGGCCTTCAGCAGACGCAATCCCTGGTTTCAGACCTGAATCTACGGTTGGTTGATTTTCTTGTAAACGAACTCCGGGCCTGCTTCCTGCATCAGGCTGATCTGAATCAGAGCGATTCCAGCTTGTTGAGCTGATCAAGAAGCCGAGTGAGCTGAATCCCTGTGTGGATTCTTCCAAACCGTCTTCCAATCAATAGGTGTCACCAACGAGTGGTGACCTTTTTCGTAAATCCAATTAATTGCAGAATACGAGTTTCCAATCAATAGGTGTCACCAACGAGTGGTGACTCTTCCCTAGACGAATTCCATGTCCAACCCCACCACCCGCGGTTTCCAATCAATAGGTGTCACCAACGAGTGGTGACAGGGGTTCGGTGGAGCGCGCCGGAGCGGCGGGCTCCTCGGCCCCGGCCGCCGCGTCTGTCAACGGCTGGTCTCCGCCCGCCAGCGATTGCCGGTAGCTGGCCGCATCTTCGCGATCGCGTTCGGCCAGCGCCTTTTCGACCGCCGCATCGATCGCGGCCTGATCGGGCGCATTGTCGGAACAGCCGGCGATCATCAGCACAGCAGCGGCGGCAAGGATCAGGTGCTTCAACATGCGCCGTTCTCGATCAGGTCGATGGTCTGCGTCTGGCCGTCGATCGTCAGCGTCGCGGTGCCGGGGATGAAGCCGTAGGCGGGATTGTCGTAAATCGGCTCACCGGTCTTGCGGAACACGAACCGGACGTTGCCTGCGGCCCAGCTGTCCTCCCCTGCGCCTGTGCTGGACAGCACCCGTTCACGCCCGTCGATCTTCAGCTTCAATCCGGGCATGTCGCTGCCCCGGACATCCACCAACGTGGCGATGCGCGAGGCGCCGTTGGTGCGGATATAGCGTTCGAGCGTGTCGGCACTGCGCAGCACCGACCGATCCGCCGGGGCAAGGTAGTAGTCGTTGGAACATTGCGGTTCGCCATAAATCGCACCCGTGACCGGGCCCAGCCGCCCAGTCAGCCCGGCGGTGCTGACCGTGGCGGCGGCGGGCGGGGCCTGTTTGCCGGTCTGGCGGCAGTTGAGCGTCGTGCCTCGCGTGCAGCGCCATTCCTTCCAACCGCCAAGCCCATCGAACGCGCGGAGGCTGGCCGCTGTGTTGCCGCGATTGTCGGGTTCCTCGATACGGATGCCGATGTAATCGACCCCAAACTCATCGATCAAGCGCCCCCGGACCTGATTTGACCGGAAATCGAAGTCATTCAGCACCAGACTGCATGCGCTTTCACACATTTGGCTATCTTTTGGACCAGCAAGGTAAAGCTGATCCGACGAACTCAGGAAATTGGCACTCCTGATCTCACAGAC
>CALFOF010000353.1 GCA_937919075.1 uncultured Cyanobium sp.
TGCGCTACCTCCGGATCGCCCAAGCTGATCTCGATGAAGCGCAGCGCATGGTGAAGCTCTCGGGCTTCCGCGACAGCAGCATCGGTTTTCGGCTTCAACAGGCCTGCGAAAAAGCCCTCAAAAGCTGGATCCACACCAAGGGAAGCATGGCTCCCCCTTCACCCATGACCTCGTCGCCTTGATGGATTGGCTGAAGGAATCGGGTACCGATGTCAGCGCGTTCGAGCAGATTGCCGATCTCTCATTCTTTGCGGTTCAAACCCGATACGACGACACTGTAGAGATCAGCTCTCCAGACTGGCCGCTCCTGTTGGTCATCACGGCCTCACTGCTCGATCAAGTCCAGCGTGAATCTTCATGACGCAGCTTCTGCCTTGGCTCTCAGTAATCGATACCTGCGCAAGGTTTGCCCCAACAACATCATGCGCGCGACCCTCGGAGCCGCCCTGGTTTTTGGGGATGATGTGGTCCACCTCCAGGGCCCGTTGGTGCTCGTGCGCGCCGCAGCACTCGCAGCGGCCCCGGGCGCATCGGTGAACCCGGTATTTCACTGAGCCGCTGATCGGGCTGCGGTGGCGGCTGCGGTGGGCAAACACCTCTTCGCTGCGCTGCTCGCGGAAGGCATCGAGGCGCTGGCGGCAGAGCTCCAGCAGCTGGTCGCGCTCGCCATCGCTCAGCTCCTCCCCGCCCACCAGGGCATAGGTGCCCCGCTCGCAGCGGGTGATGCCGTTGAAGGTGAACCCGGCCCACCATGCGCTTCCCAGGATCCGGCGGGCCTGGTCCTGCGTGGAGGCGGAGGCATCCTGGCGGGGGTGAGACGGGGGTGGCACTGGTGGAGGAGAAGCTCATGCGCCATGGCATCCATCTCTCCAGTCCATTTGCTCCCCATTAACCGTGCCTAGAGTGAATCCCTCGCTGGGTGTGGTGGCGATGGCGCTCATGTCTGACCTGCTGCAACTGCCGCCGAGCGAGCGGCTGGCCCTGGCGATCGCCCTCTGGGACAGCCTTGATGACCAGGCCCGTGATGAGGCGCTGCCGGTGGACACTGCCCTCTGCGCCGAACTCGACCGGCGCTGGGCGAACCATCTCGACAACCCCGCAGCGGCTGTGCCCTGGGATGAGGTTCGGAGCCAGCTCGGCATCGGATGACTCCGCCCTCAGTTCGCCTCCTGCCGGAGGCGGTGGAGGATCTGCTGGAAACGCAGCGCTGGTACGGAAGGCTTGAGCCGGTATTGGCTCGGGACTTCGCTGAAGCCGTCGCTGCTGCGGTGGAGCGCATCCGCCGCGATCCCAGATCCTTCCCCGTGATTCACGGGCAGACCCGCATGCTCGTGCTGCGGAGGTTCCCTATGCCGTGTACTTCCGAAAGCAGGGCGCTGAAATCCTGTTGATTGCCCTGCACGGCCGTCAGGATCCCCGGCGCTGACAGCAGCGCACCTGAACGCACCGCTGCTGGGCCCGGAAGGGACGGGGGCATTCAGAGAGAGTGGACTGTGGTCGCGGCGGGGGCCAGTGGCAAACAGCAGAATGGGAGCCATGGATCCCAGCCAACCACCCACGCTTGAGCGGCTCAGGCAGCTGGCCCCCGAGCTGCTCACGCTCACAGCCGCCCACGGTGGCCAGGATCTTCGCGTCTTCGGCTCTGTCATCCACGGTGCGGCAGGGCTGCAGAGTGACGTGGACCTGCTGGTGGATTTCCCCTCAAGCCCCAGTTTTGAGCAGTACATGGACCTCAAGCTGGCCCTGGAAGACCTGCTCAGCGCCCGGGTGGACCTGGTGACGCGCCGTGGTCTTCGCCCTGAACTGCGGCAGCGGATCGAGCAGGAGGCCATTCCGCTTGCCTGAACGGGGAAGTGCCCGTAATCGGTCGCTGTTCCTCCTGGACATGCAGGGGTGCTGCACGAAGATCCTCAGATACAGCCAGGGGCGTACCAAGCAGCACTTTTTTGCGGACGAGATGTTGGTTGATGCCGTTCTGCGCAACCTGGAGGTGCTGGGTGAAGCGGCGAAACAGATCCCGCCAGCGGTCCGTGAGCGGTACCCCAAGCTGCCCTGGCGACGCATTGCTGGCCTCCGCGATGTTCTGGCGCATGCCTGCTTCAGCCTGGAAGAAGACACCATCTGGCAGATTGTTCCCGAGAGAATTCCAGCCCTGGCTGATCAGTTGGACCAAGTGGTTGAGGCTGAGCTCTGATAGCGGCTGTTGCGCCGATTGCGTCGCGCAGATCCATCCCCAGCTGTTCAGCTCCGGATCATGGCAAAACCAACCCGGACTTTCACCGAGCCGCTGATCGGGCTGCGGTGACCGAAGCCGCAGGCTTCTCAACAAGCAACCAAGTCACCTCTTTGCCGTGCTGCTCGCGCTCGCCATCGCTCAACGCGTCGCCGCCGATCAGGCTGTCGTGGCCATCGCCATCGGCGGTGATGCCGTTGAAGGTGAACCTTGCCCACCATGCGCTTCCCAGGATCCGGCGGGCCACGTCCTGCGCGGGGGCCGGGGCATGGAGTGATGCTGGCGGCTTCCGGGCGACCGGGCCAGATCTCGTTTTGGGCGGCCCGTCAGGCCATCGCCCCTGCTGGGACCCCTTCTGGCTTGGGCGTGATGCGGCTGCAGCCCACCCGGCTCCGGGATTTGGCTGTGCCGCCCCAGACCCTTTGCCCAGACTGGGGCAACATCCTGCCCACCCCTGCAAGACTGGTGTCACTGGAGGGCGCTATGCAGGAAATCCTTTTCGTGGTCGAGGAGGCGGAGGATGGTTCCTTCCGGGCCAGCGGAGCTGCCGCGGCGATCCACA
>CALFOF010000354.1 GCA_937919075.1 uncultured Cyanobium sp.
CAAGCGGGCCCGACACCGGCATCTATACAAATGCTGTTTAACGCGGCCATCAAGCACCGCCTCGGCAAGTTGGACGTGACACCGGCGGCCTTCCGCGATCAGAGCCTTGGCGCCGGTGCTGGGCTCCTGCCGGTTCTGCATCACGACCCCTACCGCTGCGCGGAAGACCGCGTCTATGACGCCTGTTGATTGCCCAGGCGCGGGTCGAGGGGCTGATGGCCGTGTCATCCGATCGTCACTGGCCCGGCTACGACGTGTCGCTGCATCGCGTCTGAGCAACTTCCCCCTGAGCCACCAGGCGTCCCAGCCCGAACGAACCAGTCAGCCTCCTGCTGCCAACGAAGTTCCACAAGCAGAAAGCCCCTCACGGGCTGCAGCCCTAACCTGAATTCACCACCAGCACAGGTCGTGACGCGTCAGTTCAATGTGGTGATGGAACGCGATGCGGAAGGGTTTTTCGTAGCCACCCTGCCGAGCCTGCCTGGCTGCCACACCCAGGCGCGCTCTTTGGATCAGCTGATGGAGCGGGTGCGTGAGGCAATCGAGCTCTACCTTGAAGTGGAAGGCGAGCCGGCTGCCAGCCCTTACCGGCAACCAACTGCTCTCCGTGCAGCAGCAGTTGGGGTTTGAAAGCCTCCGGGTGAAAGGCAGCCATCACCTCCTCCGCCATCCCACGCTCCAGGGGAGCCCTGGGCCTTGGCCTCTGACCGTCCAGGGGCCCGGCCGACCTGGTCGGCGAGCGATAGCGTTTTGAGATCACCGCCCTTCTTGTCTTGCCATCAATCAGCTTGCGGGGGTTATCGGAGCAGGCCAGGCTGTTGATCGAGCGGGAGGTTTGGCTCTCCCAGAGCGATGGGCTGGAGTGGGCGCGGCAATGGCGAGCCCACTTTTCTGGGCTTTCCTTCCCCTCCCTGGAGAGTGATCTGCGAGCCGACCGCGATCGCTGATTGAGGAGCTCCACACCTCCTGCTTTCGTGATCGACACCTCAGCCCTGCTGAGGCTGTTCCTGGCCGACGGGCCGCTGCCGCCCGCGCTGGAGAGGGCATTTGCCCAGGGCTGCAAGGGAGAAGCCTTGCTGCTTGTTCCCGACCTCTGCCTGCTGGAGTGCGCGTCAGTGCTTCGAAAGCAGGTGCTGCGCACGGTGCCAGCGATGGAGCTGGTGATTGACGCCTACGAGCTCGCTTTGATCCATGCGTTGAGTGTCTATGACGCCACCTACCTGGCGCTGGCCTTGCGCCATGGCGCAGGGTTAATCACCGCGGATTAGCATGTGCTGAACATGCACATAACATCGTGGCAGCCGGCAAGGGTCCACTGCACCTCCCGCAGCATCCCCCAGAACGAGCCACTGAGAGAGCCACAGAGCGGGTAGCCGTGTTGATGACACCCACAGAAAAGGCTGCCTATGCCGATCGGGCC
>CALFOF010000355.1 GCA_937919075.1 uncultured Cyanobium sp.
GGTCGCCGGCATCGCCGAGGCCCGCCAGGGTGCTCTTCAGATCCAATAGTTCACTTTCCAGTTCTGCGGCCTCGAAATCCTTCTGCCCGGCCATCACGGCGGCGAAGCGTTCGCGGCGCTGGGTTTTTTCAGCTGGATAGGCCGCCAGCACCGCCTCGCGGCAGAGGCGCCAGGGCCGGCCGGCGGTGAGCAGCTCCGCTAAGGCGAAGCTGAGGGCCGGGGCTTCGGCCGCGGCGATGCGCAGATCGAAGGCCGCCGGCGGCTGACGCTGGCCCACGAAGATGTCCAGAAAGTCCCCAGGCCCGAGCGGCACGCCGGCGGCGTCGCTGAGCAGCGGCACGCTGCCGGCCACCAATGCTTCAAGCAGCTCCGGGTGGCTGGCCAGGGCGCTGCGGCCTTCGGCCACGGCGGCAGCGGCGATCCATTGATTGATGCGCCCGAGGGCGAGGAACACCTCAGGGCCAGGGGAGGCCAGTTTGCGGTTGCGCAGCATCGACACCTGGGAACTGTGGATGCGGCCGAGATCGAGCACCTCGGCTAAACCAGGAAGGATGCGGTGGGACCAGCCGTTGCGCTCATGCCAGGCCCTGATCAGATGCGCAAAGGCTTCACGCCCTGATCCGATTTCTTCCTGATACCCCACTCAATCCGAATCCGAACTGCTACCATTCTAAAAGACCGATCAGGAACCAGCTCCTATGACCGTCATGCCCCAGCGCCGCTCCCGTCCTGCGGGTGTGGCCAGCCTTGCCCCGGCTGCCCTCTCTCTGGACCGGGCAAAGGCGCTGCATCGCCCCCGGCGTGGTGAACCCGTCCCCTCTTCGCCGCCGGGCCGCCGCTGGGGCACGATCGGCTTCATGATCGCCATCCATGTGCTGGCTGTGGTGGCACTGCTGCCCCAGTTCTGGAGCGTGCCAGCCGTCACCAGCCTGCTGGTGCTCTATTGGATCACCGGCTGCCTCGGCGTCACGCTCGGCTATCACCGCCTGCTGGCCCACCGGGCCCTACGGGTGCCTCAGTGGCTGGAGCGTTTCTTCGCCACCTGCGGCGCCCTCAGCTGCCAGCACGGTCCGATCGACTGGGCCGGTCTGCACCGCCACCACCACAAGTTCTCCGACACCGACGCCGACCACCACAACAGCCACAAGGGCTTCTGGTGGAGCCACATGGGCTGGATGATGGAAGAGATCCCGGCGATGGCCGCCGTGCCCCGGCTCACCGGCGATCTGGCCCGCGATCCCTACTACCGCTGGCTGAACACCAACTTCCTGCTGCTGCAGGTGCCCCTGGGCCTGCTGCTGTTCTGGATCGGCACGGTCACCGGTGCCGGCGGCTGGGCCTTGGTGCTGTGGGGCATTCCCCTGCGCCTGGTGGTGCTTTACCAATGCACCTGGCTGGTGAACAGCGCCACCCATTGCTGGGGCAGCATCGCCCACATCAGCGGCGACAAGTCGCGCAACAACCCCTGGGTGGCGGCGCTCACCTTCGGCGAGGGCTGGCACAACAACCACCACGCCTTCCCCCACTCCGCTCGCCACGGCTTCGGCCCCCGGCAGTTCGACCTCACCTGGCAGCACATCCGGCTGCTGAAGGCCCTGGGCCTGGCCACCCAGGTGCGCCTGCCGAGGAGAGTGGCCACCCGCTGAAGCGGCAACCCTCTGGCTTAAGCTGCCGGATTGCTTGAGCGGCACGTCACCCCGGCGGTGGCCCCCGCTCGTCGATCCGCCCTGCGGTACTCCCTGTTTCCCTAACCCGATCCCATGGCCAAGCGTGTTTCCGTGGTCCTCAGCGAGGACATTCTCAGCCTCGGCAAGGACGGTGAGCTGGTGGAAGTGGCGCCCGGCTACGCCCGCAACTTCCTGCTCCCCCAAGGCAAGGCTGTTCCCGTCACCCCGGCGGTGCTGCGCCAGGTGGAGCACCGCCGCGCCAAAGAGGCCGAGCGCCAGGCCGCGCTGCTGCAGGAGGCAGAAACCTTCCGCACGGCCCTGAACACCATCGGTCGCTTCACGGTCAAGAAGCAGACCGGCGGTGACGACGTCCTCTTCGGCACCGTCACCAACGGCGATGTGGCCGAGGCCATCGAAGCGGCCACCAAGAAAGAGATCGACCGCCGCCACATCGAGGTTCCCGAGATCCACCGCACCGGCTCCTACAAGGTGCAGATCAAGCTCCACCACGACGTGGTGGCCGAGATCAACCTGGAAGTGGTCAGCCACTGAGGTTCCGGCGGGGCTCCGCCGCCCGGCCATTCCCTTGCCCCACCGCTAGACCCCTCAGGGGTTTGGCGGTCTTTTTTGTGGGTCTGTGCGGCTGATGAGGCGGCCTCGCTGCTGCCGGCGCGGGCACTAATGCACACCGGAGCACCGGCGCAGAACCCTTAGCCTGCCGCCATGGTGAGCGTCCCTTTTCCAGCTCCGGACGGCCCCGGAGCCGCAGCTACTGCAGGGCTGGCAGCCCCAGCGGCGGCGGGCGGAGCGGGGGCATTCCGGCGGCGCGGGCGCGAGCAGGAGGAAGCCCGCTTTGAGGCCCTGCCCGACCAGCTGCCCCCCCAGAACCTGGAGGCGGAGGAGGCGGTGTTGGGCGGCATCCTGCTCGACCCCGATGCCATGGGCCGCATCGCCGACGTGCTGCGGCCGGAGGCTTTTTATCTCACCGCCCACCGGGAGGTGTACCGCACCGCCCTGATGCTGCACAGCCAGGGCAAGCCCACCGATCTCACCGCCATGGCCGCCTGGCTGGCCGACACCGGCCAGCTGGAGAAGGTGGGCGGCACCAACCGGCTGGTGGAGCTGGTGGAGCGCACGCTCAGCACCGCCTCCATCGACCAGGTGGCCCGCCTGGTGATGGACAAATACCTGCGCCGGCAGCTGATCCGCTCCGGCAACGAGGTGATCCGGCTGGGTTTCGATCAATCGAAGCCGATGGAGCAGGTGCTCGATGAGGCGGAGCAGCAGATCTTCGCGATCAGCCAGGAGAAGCCTTCGGTGGGGCTCACCCCCACCGCCGAAATCCTCACCAGCACCTTCAACGAGATCGAAAGCCGCTCCGTCGGCACGTCGGTGGCCGGCATCGCGGTGAACTTCTACGACCTCGATGCCATCACCCAGGGCCTGCAGCGCAGTGATCTGATCATCGTGGCCGGCCGGCCGGCGATGGGCAAAACCTCGATCGTGCTCAACATCGCCAAGAACGTGGCCCAGCTTCACCAGCTGCCGGTGTGCGTGTTTTCGCTGGAGATGAGCAAGGAGCAGCTCACCTACCGGCTGCTCTCGACGGAGGTGGGGATCGAGAGCGGCCGGCTGCGCACCGGGCGGCTGCAGCAGGAGGAATGGCCGCTGCTGGGCCAGGGCATCAACACCCTCGGTCAGCTGCCCCTGTTCATCGACGACAAGCCCAATTCCGGCGTGCTGGAGATGCGCTCGCTCTGCCGGCGGCTGATGGCGGAGCAGGGCAAGGAGCTGGGCCTGATCGTGATCGATTACCTGCAACTGATGGAGGGCACCACCCCCGACAACCGGGTGCAGGAGCTGTCCCGCATCACCCGCGGCCTCAAGGGCATGGCCCGCGAGCTCAACGTGCCGGTGATCGCCCTTTCCCAGCTTAGCCGCGGCGTGGAGAGCCGCACCAACAAGCGGCCGATGCTGAGCGATCTGCGTGAATCGGGCTCGATCGAGCAAGACGCCGACCTGGTGCTGATGATCTATCGCGACGAGTACTACAACCCGGACACAGCCGATCGCGGCATCACCGAAGTGATCGTGACCAAGCACCGCAACGGCCCGGTGGGCACGGTGAAGCTGTTGTTCGAGCCCCAGTTCACCCGCTTTCGCAATCTGGCGAACCCATCCGGCGGCTGAGCAGCTGCGCCGGCAGGCTGAGCGTGATCAACCCGGCGGCGATCAGGCTGTTGGTGGTGTCGCCGATGGCGGCGCTGATCAGGAAGGCGAGCGAGCCGAGCCACACCACCGCCGCGCTGAACGGGTAGCCCCAGGCTTTCACCGGGCGCTCCAGCTCCGGTTCACGCCAGCGCAGCACAAACAATGAAGTGATGCCGGTGAAATAGAGCAGCACATAGAAAAAGACGGACACCCCCAGCAGCACCTTGAAATCGCCGCAGGCGATCAGGGTCGCCGTGACGGCGGTGGTGAGCAGCAGGGCCGCATCCGGGGTGCCGCCCGCATTCACCCGCGCGAACAGGGGCAGGAACAGGCCGTCGCGGCTGAGGCCGAACAGGATGCGCGGCGCGCACATGATCACAGTGTTCACCAGTCCGATCGACGACAGCAGCGCCAGAGCGGTGATCAGCTGGGCGCTGAACGGCCCGAACAGGCGGGCGGCGGCATCGGCCAGCGGCAGGGTGGAGGTGGCCATCGCCTCCAGCGGCAGCACCTTGAGCAAGGCCACGTTCATCAGCAGATAGAGCCCCGTGACGGCGACCACGCCGCCGATCAATGAGCGGGGCAGGTCGGTGGCCGGTGCGGTGAACTCTTCGGCGAAGTAGATCGGGCTCTGCCAGCCGTCGTAGGTGGTGATCACGGCCTGAAGCGCGAACACCCCGGCGGCGGCCAGCGCCAGCGGGGTGTTGTTGAGCATGGCCAGTGATGCGACCCCAGCCCCACCAGCGGCTGCGGCCAGCGGTGTGCTGGCGGCGGGCGGGGCCACCAGCAGGCAGGCGCCGATCAGCGCCAGAAAGGCGACGGCCTTGAGCAGGCTGAGGATCTGCTGGCTGAGGCTGCCGGCCCGCAGGCCCAGCCGTTGCAGCAGGGCGAAGCCCACCAGAGTGAGCAGGGCCACCGCCTTGCCACCGGGGGGCAGTGCCGGCACCAGGCCGCGAGCGAACTCACCGATCGTGATCGCCACCCAGGCCAGGCCGGCGCAATGACCGAGCCAGTCGATCCAGCCCACCGCAAAGCCGGCGCGATCGCCGAGGGCGCGGCGGGCGTAGACCGTCCAACCACCGGCGCGGGGCAGGGCCGCCCCCAGTTCGGCCACGGCGAAGGCGCCGCAGAGGGCATAGAGCCCGCCGACCAGCCAGGCCAGCAGGATCAGCGGGGCGCTGCCCAGCTGGGCCGCCACCAGCCCCGGGGTGCGCAGGATGCCGGCACCGATCGAGCCACCCACCGCCCCCGCCAACCCAAAGCCGAGCCCGAGGATGTGCAGCAGGCCGCCACCGCTGGCGCGTGGCGCGATCGGCGGCGTGGGCGGTTGTGCTTGCGGCTCTGGCTGCGTTTCTGGCGGCCTGGCCGTTGGCTTGGGTTCCATCGCAGACCCCAACGGCGGCCCCGAAGCGTAAGGCTGGTGGAGGGGAGCGCGGGGCGGCTGCCGGGCCTGGCACTCCCGGTGCGGCCGGAATGCCATTCCGTAGTTGTGGCCACAGTCATTCCTGGGGCTTCGGTGGACTGTGGGCGCAGCGGAAGAAGTTTCTAGGGTTCCGGTCTGCATCTGTTCGCATCAGCGAGCAGGTTCAGACGTCTGGTCCGAGAGAAGCTCACCGGGGTCACCCGGTTGCACGGAGGGATAAAAGCCCGGGAGACCGCACCCCCCACCTCCGTGTTCTCCCATGACAGCAACCCCAGGGCCTGAAGAGGCCTTTGACCGGCGCAGTTCCAGCCCAGGCTCCAGCTCAGCAGTCGGCCAGCAGGGCGCCGAGGCGCTTGAGAAGGAAGCCCGCCTGCCGCTCACCGGCTGGCAGCAGGAGGTGGAGCAGGGCCTGCGCTACGGCCTCGAGGCCGCCGAGAGCATTGTTGACCGGCGCATCTCAACCTTCTCGCGCGGTGAGCTGCCCCACTACGCGGGCATCAACACCTTCATGAAGGCGCCCTACATCGAAGACGTGAACCGCGTCGGTGAATTCGATGTGGCGATCGTGGGCATTCCGCACGATTCCGGCACCACCTACCGCCCCGGCACCCGCTTCGGGCCGCAGGGCATCCGCCGCATCTCGGCGCTTTACACCCCCTACAACTACGAAATGGGGGTGGATCTGCGCGAATCGATCACGCTCTGCGATGTGGGCGACATCTTCACGATTCCCGCCAACAACGAGAAGAGCTTCGATCAGATTTCCAAGGGTGTGGCGCATGTGTTCGCCAGCGGCGCCTTCCCGATTCTGCTCGGCGGTGATCACTCGATCGGCTTCCCCACCGTGCGGGGCGTGTGCCGCCACCTCGGCGACAAGAAGGTGGGCATCATCCACTTCGACCGCCATGTGGACACCCAGGAGATCGACCTGGATGAACGCATGCACACCTGCCCCTGGTTCCATGCCACCAACATGGCCAACGCGCCGGCCGAAAACCTGGTGCAGCTGGGCATCGGCGGCTGGCAGGTGCCGCGCGAAGGGGTGAAGGTGTGCCGCGAGCGCGGCACCAACGTGCTCACTGTCACCGACATCTGCGACATGGGCCTGGAGGCCGCCGCCAAATATGCGATCGAGCGCGCCACCGATGGGACCGATTGCGTTTATATCTCCTTCGACATCGACTGCATTGACGCCGGCTTCGTGCCCGGCACCGGCTGGCCGGAACCAGGTGGCCTGCTGCCACGGGAAGCCCTCAAGCTGCTGGAGCTGATCGTGCGCAATGTGCCTGTGTGTGGCCTTGAGGTGGTGGAAGTTTCCCCCCCTTATGACATCAGCGACATGACCTCCTTGATGGCCACGCGCGTGATCTGCGACGTGATGGCCCACCTGGTGGTGAGCGGCCAGCTGCCGCGCAAGCAGAAGCCGGCCTGGCTGCATGAGGCCTGCAACATGAACGTCGATCAGAAATGGAGGTGAGCCATGCATGAAGTTGACATGACCCGCTGCCTGCTGCTTTCGCTTGAAGAGTGGAAGCAGGAGCACCATCCCCATGTTCCCTGCGTGCAGACCGTGCACCTGCAGGTGGGCACCTTCACCTGCGTGGAACCGGCCGCGCTGGTGTTCACCTACGGGGCCGCCGTGCAGGGCAGCTGGCTGGACGGCTCGGAGCTGCGCATCGAAACGGTGCCGCTGCGGGCGCGCTGCCTGGCCTGCGGCAGTGATTACAGCCCAGAGCCTGCCGTGGCCTATCAATCCCCCTGCTGCCACCACCCGATGGAGGAGATCCTCTCGGGCCGTGAGCTGAGGATTCGCAGCATCGATTACACCTCCCCCGCTGTACCCGCAGATCGGGTTTCCATCCTTTCCGCCTGAACGCCATGCACATGCCCCTGGAAGACACACTCGGACGCAACCTGTTGGCGGCCAATCAGCACCGCGCCGACCACAACCGCGCCCATTTCGATGCCTGGAAGCTGCTCTGCCTCAATGTGATGAGCAGCCCCGGCGCCGGCAAAACCTCCCTGCTGGAGCGCACGATCACGGCCCTCTCGCCCGAGCTGGCGATGGCGGTGCTGGAGGGCGACATGACCACCGAGCTGGACGCCGAGCGGCTGGCGGCGGTGGGGGTGCCGGTGGTGCCGATCACCACCGGACGGGCCTGCCATCTGGATGCGGCGATGGTGAGCGGCGGCCTCACCTTGCTGCAGCAGCAGCTCGATCCTGCGGCGCTGGATCTGCTGTGGGTGGAGAACGTGGGCAATCTGGTGTGCCCGGCGGAATTCGAGGTGGGTGAGCACCTCAAGGTGGCGCTGCTGAGTGTCACCGAAGGCGATGACAAGCCGCTCAAGTATCCGGTGATGTTCCGCGAAGCCGATTGTGTGCTGATCACCAAGATCGATCTGCTGCCTTATGTGCCGGTGGATGTGAGCCGCATCGAGGCCCATGTACGGGCGGTGAATCCCCGCGCCGAGGTGTTCCGTGTGTCGGCCGGCACCGGCCAGGGCATGGGCGAGTGGCACCGCTGGCTGCTGGCCACGGTGCGGGAGCACGCCGCCTGCCAGCCGCCGGCTCTGGTGAACGCCTGATGGAGCTGGTGAGCCCATCGGCACCGCTGCCGGCGAGCCCATCAGAGCCGCTGCCTGCGCCTCAGCTGGCGAGCGCCAATCTTGGCGAGGAGCTGCAGCTGGATCTGCTCAGCTGCGGCGTGAAGTATGCGCTGGCCAGCTTCGTGGACATCCACGGCAACGGCAAGGCGAAGGCAGTGCCGCTGGATCACTTCGCGTCGATGCTGTCGGGTTCGGAGTTGTTCACCGGCGCGGCGCTCGATGGGGTGCCGCAGGACGTCAGCGATGACGAAGTGGCGGCCATTCCCGATCTGGCCAGTGCCACGGTGCTGCCTTGGCGCCGCGATGTGGTGTGGCTGGCCAGCAGCCTGGAGCTGAACGGCGCCCCCTTCGAGGCCTGCAGCCGTCAGATCCTCACGCGGGTGCGGCAGCAGGCGGCGGCGCTGGGCTATCGCTTCAACCTCGGCATCGAAACTGAATTCTTCGTGCTGCGGCGCCAGGACGATGGAACGCTGGTGCCGGCCAGCGGCCGCGACACACTCGATAAACCCTGCTACGACCTGGGCGGCCTGCTCGACAACCTCGACTGGCTCGATGAGCTGGTGCAGAGCATGAATGGCCTGGGCTGGGGCGTGTATTCCTTCGATCACGAGGACGGCAACGGCCAGTTCGAGATCGATTTCGCCTATGCCGAGGCGCTCACCATGGCCGACCGGCTCACCTTCTTCAAGCTGATGGCGAAGGAGATCTGCCGCCGCCATGGGTTGATCGCCAGCTTCATGCCCAAGCCGTTCGCGCACCGCACCGGCAGCGGCGCCCACTTCAACATGTCGCTGGCGGATCTACAGAGCGGCGCCAATCTGTTCGATCCGGGCCGTGGCGAACCCGGCCAGTGCGAAGCCGGTGCGATCACCCCGCTGGCGGAGCAGTTCATCGCCGGTGTGCTGCGCCATGCCGCCGCGATCTGCGCCGTGATCGCCCCCACGGTGAACAGCTACAAGCGGCTGGTGGCGCAGGGAAGCATGAGTGGCTTCACCTGGGCGCCGGTGTTCATCTGCCACGGCAACAACAACCGCACCAACATGCTGCGCATTCCTGCCGCGGGCGGGCGGGTGGAATGCCGCGCCGCCGACAGCTCCTGCAACCCCTATCTGGGTGCGGCGCTGATCCTGGCGGCAGGCCTGGAAGGCATCCGCGAGCAGCTGGTGCCGCCCCCGGCCAATCGGGTGAATGCCTACCGGCTGAGTGCGGCGGAGCGGGCCGAGCGCGGCCTGCACACGCTGCCGCGCCATCTGGGCGAAGCGGTCGAGGCGTTTGCCGCCGATCCGCTCTGCCGCGAGGTGTTCGGCCCTGCGATGTTCGACGCGTTTGTGTCGCTGAAGCGGGCGGAATGGGAGGCCTATCACGGTGCGATTTCGGCCTGGGAGCTGGAGCACTACCTGGAGTTCTTCTGACATGCCCGCCCGCGCCAGCCCCTGCACCTGAAGCCCCCTCTTTGCCAACCCGGCTCCGGCTCCATTCCCCCCACCCCCGTTACCCCATGACCGCACCCTCCCGCTTCCGTTTTCCGCGCTTCCGGCGCACCACCAGCCTGCTGCTCACGGCCCTGTTGGGCGGCGGCCTGCTGGTGGGCTGCCAGCCGCCGCCGGTAGAAACCTCGGCCACGCCGGTGCGCATCGGTTACAGCGCCTGGCCGGGTTGGATCCCCTGGAAGGTGACTGAAGAAAAGGGATTGTTTGAGGCGGCGGGCGTGCCGGTGACCCTGCAATGGTTCGACGGCTATCTCGATTCGATCAACGCCCTCAATGCCGGCCAGCTGGATTGCAACAGCCAGACGCTTGGTGACACGATCAGCTCGATCGCCGGTGGCGCCGCCCTCACGGTGGTGCTCACCAACGACAACTCCACCGGCAACGACCAGATCATCGCTGCTGAAGGCATCACCAGCGTGGAGGGTCTGAAGGGCAAGAAGGTGGCAGCGGAAGAAGGCACGGTGGATCACTACCTGCTGCTGCTGGGCCTGAAGAAGGCGGGCCTGAGCGCGGCCGACATCACCTTCGTGCCACTGGAAACCGGTGCCGCCGCCGCTGCGTTTGTGGCGGGTCAGGTGGATGCGGTGGGTGTGTTCGCGCCGTTCACCACGCAGGCGCTGAAGCGTGAGGGCAGCACCACCTTGTTCTCGTCGAAGGATTTCCCTGGCTCGATCAGTGACCACCTGGTGTGCCGCACTGAATTTGTGGAGAAGAATCCTGAGCAGCTGCAGAAGGTGGTGAACGCCTGGTTCGCCACGCTGGCAGAGATTGAGGCCAACCCGGCCCCAAGCCTGGCGATCCTGGCCGCCCGCGCGGGCGTGAGCGAAGCGGAGTACACCGAGTACGACGCCGGCACCACGATCTTCACGCTGGAGCAGAACCGCCAGGCGATGAAGCCGGGCGACACGATGGATTCGCTGCCGTTCGCCGCTGCCCAGATCAGCACCTTCCTGCAGGAGGTGGGTCTGGCCAAGACCCCGCCGGATCTCACCAATCTGTTTGATGCGCGCTTCGTGGATGCGGCGCAGTGAGGTTGAGCGCGGGCCTGTGGCGACGCCTCGACCATCCCTGGGTGCTGGGTGTGCTCGGCATCCTGATCGTTCTGGTGGTGTGGCAGCTGATTGCGGCGAGCGGCAGCGTCGACAGGCTGTTTCTGCCCAGCCCGGCGGGGGTGCTGGCAGCGGGCTCCGCCCAGGCGGAGGCCGGCATCCTGCTGGCCGATGCGATCGCCAGCATCGGCCGGGTGCTGGGCGGCTATGCGCTTTCCATGCTGGTGTCGTTGCCGCTGGGGATTGCGATGGGCAGCAACCGGATCATCTGCCGGCTGCTGGAGCCGCTGATCGGCCTGATTCGCTACATGCCCGCGCCGGCCTTCATCCCATTGCTGATCATCTATTTCGGCTTGGGGGAGCTGCCCAAGGTGCTGCTGATCTTCATCGGCACTTTGTTCTTCAACACCTTGATGATCATGGATGCGGTGAAGTTCGTGCCCGCCGAACTGCTGGAATCGGCGCTCACCATGGGCGGGCGCCGCCTGCAGATCCTCACCCGCGTGGTGACGCCGTTCATCGCGCCCCAGGTGCTTGATGCGTACCGCATCAACATGGCCGCCGCCTGGAACCTGGTGATCGTGGCGGAGCTGGTGGCTGCCAACGAGGGGCTGGGCAAGCGCATCAGCCTGGCCCAGCGCTTCCTGCGCACCGATGAGATCTTCGCGTACCTGATCGTGATCGGGTTGATCGGCCTGGCGATCGATCTGATCTTCCGGCTGGTGTTGCGCCGCACCTGCCGCTGGGCCATCTGAGATGCATCTTTCGCTCACAGCGGTGTGCAAAACCTTCGGGCGGGGCCGCGCTGCCAAGCAGGTGCTCGACACCATCAGCTTCGAGATCAATTCCGGCGAATTCGTAGCGCTGGTGGGCAGCTCCGGATCGGGCAAAAGCACGGTGATGCGCCTGATCGCCGGGCTTGATCGGCCCACCAGCGGCACGATCTTGATGGATGGCCGCCCGATCACGGGCCCCGGCCACGACCGCGGCATGGTGTTCCAGAAATACAGCCTCTATCCGTGGATGACGGCGGCCGACAACGTGGCCTTCGGCATGACGTTGCAGGGGTTGCCGGCGCGGGAGGTGCGCGAGCGCACCGGCTATTTCCTGGAAGTGGTGGGCCTGCAGGATGCGGCAGGGCGTTTGCCACGGGAGCTGTCCGGCGGGATGCAGCAACGGGTGGCGATTGCCCGCGCCCTGGCGGCCGATCCGAAGGTGATGCTCCTGGATGAACCCTTCGGCGCCCTCGACCTGCAGATCCGCGAATCGATGCAGGAGTTTCTTTATCAGCTGTGGAACCGCACCGGGCTCACCGCCCTGCTGATCACGCACGATCTGGAGGAGGCGCTGCTGATGGCCCAGCGGGTGCACATCATGGCGCCGCATCCGGGCCGGATCGTGCGCACGGTGGAAGCCGAGCTCGACCGCGGCGATCTTGGCGCGCTGCGGGTGGACCGCCGTTTTCTGGAGGTGCGCGAAGACCTGGCCCGCTGTCTGCGGGGGTTGAGTCAGGAGACGGTGACGCCGCTGCCGCCGGTGTGATCGCCGCCGCCCTCAAGCAGCTCGGGCTGGATGCCGAGATACACGGCCTCGCGATACAGCGCCTGCTTGGCGGTGATGTTGCCGGCGTGCACGGCAGCCCGGTAGCGGCGCTGCAGCGACACGAGCATGGCGTGTTGGTGAGGATCGCGAAGGGTGCGGGGCATGGCCGTTCCTGAGCGGATTCAACGCTCAGTGTCTGTTCATTGTGAACAGATTCTATGGCTGTGACGGGTGATCTGGGGGTCAGCCGCGTTTGCGGGCCACGTGAAAGGCGGAGTGGCCGCTGAGCTCCAGGCTGCCGCCGGCCTCGGTGTCGATGAGGCGGCGCAGCTCGGCGAAGAGAGCCTCACGCGCGCCGGGCTCCAGGCGCAGATAGGGGGAATAGGTGCTGAGCAGGGCCAGGTATTGCTCGGCGCTGTAGGTGAGCTGCACCGGCACCCGCCCCGCCTGCGGCGGCAGGAACAGGGTGGGGTCCACGAGTTGCTGCACCAGGCCTCGAGGATCGCCTGCTGCTCGGCGTCACTTTCGCGGCGGTGCAATGCGGGGGCGTAGCTGGCCGCGAAGCGCTGGTGCAGGGCGAGCGAGGGTTGCAGCTCCTTGTTCCAGAGCAGGATCAGGGCGCCTGCAGGCTTGAGCGCCCGCGCGGCAGTGCGTGAGCCGAGGCCGGCGGGGATCCAGTGAAAGGAGCTGGCGGCGAGCACCGCATCGAAGGCCTGCTCCTGCACCGGCCACTGCTCGCAGGCCAGCGGCTCGATGCGCACGCGCCCGAAGCCGGCGCAACGCTCGCGCGCCAGCGCCACGAAAGCGGGGTTCGGTTCCAGGGCGGTGATGGCGCAGCCGAGCCGCGCGAAAGCCACGGTGGCAGTGCCCGGCCCGCAGCCCAGCTCCAGCAGCTCTGAACCGTCGGCCACTCCGGCCAAGGCCGCCACCTGCTCGATCACCGCCGCCGGATATCCGGGACGCACGGCGTCGTAGGCGGCTGCGGCCGGCACATACCAGTCGGCCCGCTGCTGCAGCGGCAGGGCCGTGGCACCGCTCACGATCCGCTGCTGCTCGTTGCCTGCGGGAGCTTCAGGCTCTGCATCCGGAATTGCTTTCGCCACCGGCTTCCAGCGCTCCAGCGCCGCCTGCAGCGCGCACGCCAGTGCGGCGGCTTCGCGGGCATCGGCGAGGCCCTGCAGCTGGACGGGTGGACGGCGCTCGCTCCAGAGCAGTACCTGGGGCTCGGGTTGGTGCAGCGGCAGCGCGGCCACCACCGCGCGGGTGGGCAGGTGAACGGCGGCATGGCCGGTGCGCCACACGCACACGTGTTCGGCATCGATGCGCAGTTCCTGCCGGCTCCAGTGGCGGTAGCTGCCGACGCCGGCGGCACCGAGCGCCGCCACCAGCAGCAGTGCCTGGATCACGCTCCACTCGGGCAGGGCGAGCGAGAGCAGGCCGGGCAGGGAGAGATCGAGCACGAGCGTGGTGGGGGCGGTGAGGCCCAGCCGCGGACCCAGCATCCACACCAGAAAGCCGCCGTACTTCACCATCACGGTGTTGAGCACGGCGAGAAACAGCAGGTCGCCGCCCTGGTGCACAAACGCCCGCCACCACTGGGCGGCGCTCACGGTGCTGCGGTCGCGGAAGATCCGGGTGGCGCCTTCTGCCTCCACCACCGCCCACACGCTCGCCGGCGGCCCCGCTTCTGCTTCTGTGTGTGCTGCCCCGCCGGTGTCCGCCAACTTCAGCGGCAACGCCAGCTTGCGGGCGAGGGCAAAGGCGCGCTGCCAGGCGAGCGCGAGTGTGGGCCGCCGGTCCAGCAGCAGCTCGCGGGCAGGATCCTGCACCGCCAGCAACACATCCCAGCCCTGCGGACGGGCTTCACCCAGCGGCAGGGCGAGCGGGGCGGCGCGGATCAGCACGGCGGACAGGGCGTGGTGCTGCAGCTCCAGCTGCTCGTGGCTGCTGGCGGAATCACACCGCCAGGAGAGCCGATCCCCCCAGCGTTCCAGCAGGATCCGGCACTCCGGCCGCCAGGAATGGCCGAGCTGGTTGGCGAGCAGCTCCAGGGGTAGCAGGAACAGCAGCAGGCCGATCACATAGGGGATGGCCCCTTCCAAGGTGGCCCAGAGGCAGAAGGCGGAGAAGAGCAGAAAGGCGAGCAGGTTGCCGAGCGGGCTGTCGAGCGGCTGGTTGGCGATCAGCTCCTGCCACAGCAGGCCTTCGAGCGTGCGGCCGAGCAGGCGCACGGTGCGGCGCAGCACCAGCAGGGGAAACAGCAGCAGGCCGAGGCCGTTGCGTTCGAGGCGGCGAATCGTGGCGCGCCACTGCATGAACGAACCGGCCGGCGAAAGGGCTGCGCGCTCCATTGTGAAGCCGACGGTTTCTAGGGTTGGCGCCCTTTGCACCTGGTGGGGTCTGCCCATGGCTGCCACGCGCCGCCTGCTGCTCACCGGCGGCAATTCCGGCATCGGCTTCGAGGCGGCGGTGCGGCTGTGCCAGGCCGGCCATGCGCTCACGGTTCTGTGCCGCGATGCGGCAACGGCCGAGACGGCCCAGCGGCAGCTGGCTGAACGGGCCGTTGGAGGCACGGCGCCGGCGGTGGCCGTGTGCGACCTGGGCGATCTGGAGAGCGTGCGCGCCTGCGGGCAGGCGTTGCTGGCGCAGGGGCAGCCGATCGACACCTTGGTGCTGAATGCTGGCCTGCAATACGCCGGCGCCAAGACCCCACGCCTGACGCCCCAGGGCCATGAACTCACCGTCGCGGTGAACCACCTGGGCCATTTCCTGCTGGCCCAGCAGCTCACGCCATTGCTGCTGGCGGGGCAGGCGCCGCGGCTGGTGGTCACGGCGTCGGAAGTGCACGACCCGCTCACCCCCGGCGGCAAGGTGGGCGTAGCGGCAGGGCTGGGCGATCTGGCCGGCCTGCAGGCGGGGCAGCCGGTGCTGATGGTGGATGGCAGCAGCTTCGATGCCGACAAGGCCTACAAGGACAGCAAGCTCTGCAACGTGCTGTTCGCCCGTGAGTTCGCGCGCCGCATGGAGGAGGCCGGCACGCCGCTGCCGGTGCTCAGCTGGAGCCCGGGCCTGGTGATCCCGCCCACCAGCGAGGGCGGCTTCTGGCGCTACAGCCGCCAGAGCAACGAACTGGGCCAACGCCTGTTCGCCTTCGCGGCCCGCTCCGTGTTGCGCCTCACCGAAAGCGTGGAAACCGCCGGCGCCCTGCTGGCCGCCCTCTGCTGCGACCCCGCCTACGCCGCCAACGGCTTCAGCTTCCACCGCAACCGCGTGGTCGGCCCCGGCCGGCGCGTGTTCGAAGCCAGCGCCACCAGTGTTGAAGGGCAGGACCTGGAGCTGGCGCGGAAGTTGTGGGTGGCGAGTGAGGGGTTGGTGGGGTGAGCGTGCCGGCGGGTTGGCGCCAGGCGTGAAGGGGGATTTCCTTGACCTGCTGCTCTCCAACCAGGCCCACCGCTCCAGTAGCGACCCGGAAGCGCGGCTGCTCCGAAAGTCCGACGGCACCGGTGCTTATCTCTGTTCATTGGGCCATTGCTTCACAGACAACCTCTATGAATTCATTCGCAAAGTTATCGAAAGCCCGCCACTTGCCTCAGGGTCTTTAGTCAAAGCTCTGGTTAATTGATCTCATTCTGAAGGAGGTGCTCAACATGCTAAGGAATGAGTATGGCGTGGCAATCGCTGGCGACGCCAAGGCAAAGACAACCCCAGGCTGGTCGACAAAACTCTTCGCCGATTGGTGAGCGAAGCCTAAACCTCGGACTCACTGGCGCAGTGAATCTATCGCTGCCACCAGCTCGGCGAACCGGGGCCGACTCGCCGCAACTGGCGCCACGCAGCGGAGTTGCAGTGCTTTCAACGATGGGAGGAGCGCTTCAGGTTCGGGTTCAATGCGCTCCAGTAATTCGCCAAGCAAACAGCCGAAGGCGCGCACCTCCAGCGCCTCA
>CALFOF010000356.1 GCA_937919075.1 uncultured Cyanobium sp.
AAGATCCTGAAAAGGATATCTTCCTTTACATCAACTCTCCCGGTGGCTCCGTCTACGACGGCCTCGGCATCTTCGACACGATGCAGCACATCAAACCGGACGTGCAGACGGTGTGTGTGGGCCTGGCCGCCAGCATGGGCGCCTTTCTGCTCACCGCCGGCGCCAAAGGCAAGCGCAGCAGCCTGCACCACTCGCGGATCATGATCCACCAGCCCCTTGGCGGCGCTCGTGGCCAGGCGAGCGACATCCGCATTCAGGCCAACGAAATTCTTTTCCTGAAAGACAAACTCAACCGCGAACTGGCCGATCGCACCGGTCAACCCCTGGATCGCATCCAGGTCGACACCGACCGTGACTTCTTCATGTCGCCGGCAGAAGCAGTCAGCTATGGACTGATCGACAAGGTGATTGAGCGGCGCCCAATCCGGCCGGTGGATTGAGCCCAGCGCACGGACCGAATGAACAGACCAAGTGAAGAAGCTGAACGAACGAACTCAATGAAGGGGAAATGCGAGTTCGCGTTGTAGCCGAAGCTCAATCCTTCGGCTTATCTGATGACGGCTTATCTGATTTGAGCAGATAAGCCTTGCTGAATTTCAGCTCTTTCCAGAGGGCACGAATCCTGTCGTAGGCATCAGCTTGGGTGATTTTGCCGTTGGCCTGAAGTGCAACAATCAGGCCAACACGTTCGGCAAATTGCTCAAGATTCTGGTGGAATGCCGCACCTTCCGGAGACCAGTCGTCGCCGTGGTAGCGGCTGAACGACTCCATTGGAGACTTAATATCGCTCAATGATGCAAGGCAATGGTACGTAGGTTATCCAAGCCCAGCTGGGTGAGAGCCGCTTTCGGTTAACGCCGGTTAAAGGAAAGCGGGCCAATGGCAGCAAAGCCACAGGCCCGGCGTTCAACGATCAGGTGGCGGTGGCTGGCAGCAGGGGCGAAAAGCGTTCCTTCTCAGGAATCACGCTGAATTCAGCCACGATGCTGCGGAACTCATCGCCATTGAGGCTTTCTTTCTCGATCAGCAGCTCAACCAGGCGGTCCATGCATTCGCGGTGGTTGCCCACCAGTTCCAAAGTGTCCTGGTAGCAACGGTCAACGATCAGGCGCACCTGCTCATCAATGCGGCGTGAGATGGATTCCGACACGTCACTGCGGGTCATCAGGTCGCGGCCGAGGAACACCTCCTGATTGCCCGCTTCGAGCGACACGGGGCCGAGATCGCTCATGCCGAAACGGGTGACCATCTGACGGGCCAGCCCCGCCACCATCTGAATGTCACCGCCTGCGCCAGTGGTGACTTCGGCGTGGCCGAACACCACAGCTTCAGCGGCGCGTCCACCCAAGGCCCCCATGATCCGGGCCTGCAGCTGGGAGCGGCTTACCAACATCTGCTCCTCATCGGGGGCAAACCAGGTGAGGCCCTGGGCCTGGCCGCGGGGAATCAGCGTGACCTTCTGCACCGGATCGTGGTTTTTCACCAGCGTGCCCACCAGGGCATGGCCTACTTCGTGATACGCAATCAGGCGCTTGCTGCGCCCATCGGTGAGCGGCTTGCCTTCCATGCCAGCGATCACGCGATCAACAGCGTCGTCGATCTCCGCAAGGCTGGTGGCCTCCTTGCGGCGGCGCGCGGTGAGGATGGCCGCCTCGTTCAGCAGGTTGGCCAGGTCGGCGCCGGTGAAACCGGGGGTACGGCGGGCGATCGCTTCAAGCGACACATCCTCAGCGAGCTTCTTGTTGCGTGAGTGCACTTCAAGAATCGAAAGGCGGCCCTTGATGTCGGGCGCGTCGACGCTCACTTGGCGGTCGAAGCGGCCCGGACGCATCAACGCCGAATCGAGCACATCGGGGCGGTTGGTGGCGGCAATGATGATGATGCCGCTGTTGCCTTCAAAGCCATCCATCTCCGTGAGGAGCTGGTTGAGGGTCTGCTCGCGCTCGTCGTTGCCACCACCGATGCCGGCGCCGCGTTGGCGGCCCACCGCATCGATTTCATCGATGAAGATCAGGCAGGGGCTGTTTTCCTTGGCACGCTTGAACAGGTCGCGCACGCGGCTGGCGCCGACGCCCACGAACATCTCCACGAACTCCGAACCGGAGAGCGAGAAGAACGGCACGCCGGCCTCGCCGGCGATCGCTTTGGCGAGCAGGGTTTTGCCGGTGCCGGGAGGGCCCACCAACAGCAGGCCACGGGGGATCTTGGCGCCCACGGAGGTAAAGCGTTCGGGCTGCTTGAGGAAGGTGACCACCTCCTGCAGATCTTCCTTGGCCTCTTCCACGCCGGCGACATCGGCGAATTTCACGCCGGTTTCTGCCTCCATGGCGAAGCGGGCCTTGGTTTTGCCGAACTGCATGGCCTGGCCAGGGCCGCCGGGCATGCCGGAAGAGCGGCGCGCCAGGAAGATCAGGGAACCGATCAGCAGCAGCGGGAACAGCAGGTTGCCCAGCAGGCCAAGGGCCGGCGGGGAATTACGGGGCGGGTGGATGTCGAAGCTGATGCCCTTCTCTTTGAGGTTGTTGATCAGCTCGGGAGCCACGCCGGGCAGATCTACCCGGAGACGCTGCACGCGGTTATCGAGATCCGGGTCCACCGCTTCGATCACGGCGCTGCGGCCACCGTCGTAGATGTCGACCGCGGTGACGCGGCCCGCCTCCACGTAGTCCAGGAAGCGGCCGTAGCTCATGCGGGCCACAGCTGTGTTGCGGGCGCTGGGGACACCGGCACCGGTGCTCTCGGTGAAGCGGGCAGAGCCGCCACTACCGAGCACCTGCCAACCAAGGAACACAGCTACCCCCACAGGGAGGAGCCAAAGTGCGATCAGACGCCAGCGCTGGTTCATGGCTGAGAGGTTGTTTTAACAACTGTAAAGCTCGGAATCCCAGAAGGAGACTGCTCCCAGCAGATCCGTGCTTCTCTCAGCCTGTCACGGTGGGGCGTGTTTCCTGAGAATCCTGCTGAAGCCCCGCGGCAGGCGTGACACCCGGCTCGCTTTCCATCAGCAGCTCGTTGACCGAGAGCGTTTCAATCAGGTCAGGGCCGCCCAGGCTGTGGGTCCAGATCTCCACTTCGCAGCTGGCGGGGGCCTCAAAGCTGAGGAATTCGAAGGGAAACGCCACCCGTTCGAGATAAAAGGTTTCAGGGCCGCAGCAGCGAAGGATCACCATGCGGTCGCTGGCGTTGCGATACCCGCAGGGGAGTAGTGCCACGGTTGGAGCCTCATCTCAGGACTCTCATAAACGCACCCTCGGGGCCTGCGGTTTGGTCACGGTGACCACCAATAGGGCTTCTTAATGTTTTTTCGGGATTGTGCCGCCAGGGCAAACGGGCTCAGAGGCTGCGCAAGGCCACGATCGGATCGAGCTGCGCCGCCCGCCGCGCCGGCACCACGCCGAAGAACAACCCGATCGAGCCGGATAGCCCCACCGTGAACAGCACGCTGCCGGGATCGATCGACGCCGGCAACGGGGTGAAGCGGGCCACCCCCGCCACCGTGGCGAGCCCCACGGCACTGCCGATCAGGCCACCCAGGCTGGCCAGCACCAGCGACTCCACCAGGAATTGGGCCAGCACATCGCCGCTACGGGCACCAACCGCTTTGCGCAGCCCAATCTCCTGGGTGCGCTCGCTCACCGACACCAACATGATGTTCATGATGCCGATGCCGCCCACC
>CALFOF010000357.1 GCA_937919075.1 uncultured Cyanobium sp.
GGGGAGCGGGGGCGAGGAGGCTGTGCCTGCGGAAATGTGAGACAAACTCCTAGGCCGCTTACGGCGTATCGAACTGCTGCTCTGGCTGTTCGTGCCTTTGGTCTGGGACTTGTTCTGGGCCTTGGCTTGACCACAAGCTCACCGGATCAGCCTGCTGCGGTCCCATGGGCTGGTACAACCAGAACGTAGAACCGAATCACGGCGGAGGCCGACAGTTGGATCAAAGAACTCGAATCGTGGCAGCCGTTCTGCGCAGCCTCAAACTTCCTCCCCGGTTTCGCCTCCAGCTCACCAAGGAGGACCCGATTCGCCTGGAGCTGAGCCTCACGCCCTCCTACGACAAAGACCCGATCCTGGTAGGCCTGGTGGAATCCCAGGATCTGGTGGCCCGCCGCGATCGGGAGGGCAGGATTCCCCGCGATCTGCAGGGCACCTGGGACTGGACTGTGCGCCACGGCAAGGTCACCACAGGGGGTTGGAACCCCTACTTGAAGGAAGCCCTGCAGACGATGTTCGAAACCGGCCTACCGGCGGTCGTCTACGAAGAAACCACTGGCGAGGCTTATCACCCGGTGGATGGCGCCCGCCACGTGCGCTGAAGCGCGGCCAGCGGTGACGCGGGCGGCCGCTGGGGGGTGAAGCGGCGGCGCCATCCACTGAATCAACAGGCAAAGAAACGTGGCTAAGACCACCACCTGTGGTCCAGAGGGGCGCTAAAACGGACGCATCGGTTTCTTCCGTTTTTCTTTATGTCCTCGCTGGCCCTGTCGATCGGCCCCCTGGTGAGACTGCTGGCATCCCTCGGGCTGCTCAGCACCGCTCTGCTGGCTCTGATCCTCAAGCTGCTCGGCTGATCCGCAGCAACCTCCGGCTGCCCCTCGCCATGCATCGGCTCGGAAGTGCTCCCTCCGCGGCCGGCAGCCTGGCTGAAGCGCCGCTGCCGATCGATGCGGTCCTGCCGGAGATCCTGGAGCGGCTTGAGGCCGTCGGATCCACCCTGCTGCTGCATGCACCGCCTGGGGCGGGCAAAACAACACGCGTCCCACTCGCCCTGCTGCACCGGCTGCAAGAGCAGCGCTCCCAGGACGAGCGTCACACGGTCCTGATGCTGGAGCCACGGCGCCTGGCGGCCAAGGCCGCCGCCCAGCGGCTCGCCGCCAGCCTCAAGCAAGCGGTGGGCGAAACGGTGGGCTACCGGGTTCGACTGGAGCAGCGCTGTTCGAAGGCCACCCGGCTTGAGGTGCTCACCGATGGGCTGTTCCTGCGGCGGCTGCAGGGCGATCCCGCGCTGGCGGGCGTGTCATGCGTGATCTTCGATGAGTTTCACGAGCGCCGGGCGGACACGGATCTCGCCCTGGCGCTGCTGCGGGAATCCCGGCCGCTGCTGGCGCCGGAGCTACGGCTGCTGGTGATGTCAGCAACGCTGGATCTCACCCCGCTGGCCCGGCAACTGCCGGAAGCCGCGGTGATCTGCAGCGAAGGGCAAAGCTTCTCTGTGGATCTGGCCTACCAGCCCCCAAGGCCGCAGGAAACCCTGGCCCAACAGGTGGTGCGCGGGCTTGAACAGCACTGGCTGGAGGGCCGCAGCGCCGGCGAAACCGTGTTGGTGTTTCTGCCCGGGCAGCGCGAAATCCTCCACTGCCAGCGCGCGATCCAGGCCACCGGCTGGGGGGCTGAGCTGGAACTCGCCCCCCTGCATGGCGGCTTGCCCCTGGGTGCGCAGTCAGCGGCCATGCGGGAGGCAAGCAACGAGGCGGGCAAGGTGGTGCTTGCCAGCGCCGTCGCCGAAAGCTCGCTCACGATTGCGGGGGTGCGCCTGGTGATCGACAGCGGCCTCAGCCGTCGTAGCCGCTTCGATCCCGGCACCGGCATGGATGGGCTGGTCACGGTGCCGGCCAGCCAGGCCTCAGCCACGCAGCGCCGCGGAAGGGCCGGACGCCTGGGCCCAGGCCGCTGCCTGCGCCTCTGGTCGCCGGCGGAGCAGCAGCGGCGCCCACTGTTCGACCTGCCGGAGCTGCTGGAGCGGGATCCCCTGCCAGTGGCCCTGCAACTGGCGCAGTGGGGCGCCGGAGCCGGTGCGTCGTTGCCCTGGCTGGATCCACCACCAAAGCTGCCGTTGCTGGCGGCAATCGACCTGCTGGGCCAGCTCGGGGCCACGGACGTCCAAGGCCACATCACGGCCCATGGCCGCGCCATGGCTCAGCTCGGCCTGCATCCCAGGCTCGCCCACATGCTGCTGCAGGCCAGGGGGCGGAACCAGCTGCCATTGGCCTGCGAGTTGGCGGTGCTGCTGGAGGCCCGCGATCCACTCGGGCTGCCGGAGGCCGGTTCAGATCTGCTGCTGCGGCTCGACTGGCTGCGGCAGGACGGCACCGACCCGCACCGTCAGCCCTTGCGGCAGCAACTGGCGCAGCTGCAGCGGCAGGCGGGCGGGGGGCCCGCGCCCTCAGCGCTGGTGGCCAGCGGCGGCAGGGCCGGCGAGGGTGGATCTGAGGCGCAGCAGGCGGCCGAGCTGATCGGCTTGGCCTACCCCGAGCAGGTGGCGCTGGCCCGTCCTGAAGCTGGGGGCCGCTTTCTGATGCGCAACGGTCGCGGCGCCCGGCTCCATCCCGGTGATCCGCTGGCAGGCGCCGAGGCCCTGGCCATCGCCCGGGCAGACACCGGTGGCAGCGAAGCCCGGATTCTGCTGGCCCTGCCCATGCCACGGGCCAGCCTGGAGCGGCTGACCCAGCAGGAGGGCAGCAGCGTGGCAGCGGTGCGCTGGGACGGCCAGGAGCAACGGGTGGTGGCCGTGCAGGAACGCAGGCTGGGGGCCCTGGTGCTGAGCCGGCGGACCTGGCAGGACGCCCCGCTCGATCAGGTGCAGGACGCCCTGATGGCGGGCCTGCGGGAGCACGGCCTGGACGCCCTGCCCTGGAGCGCCGGCAGCCGGCAGTTGCAGCAGCGCCTCTGCCTTGCCCATCGCGAACTGGGGCCGCCCTGGCCAGAGCGCAGCGAAGCGGCCCTGGGCAGCGATTTCGGCGCCTGGCTGGGCGATCAGCTTGCCGGCCGGCGTTCCCTTCAGGACCTGCAAACGCTCGATCTGCAGGAGGCGCTCTGGTCGGGAATCCCCTGGGACTGCCGCCGGGAGCTGGACCGGCTCCTGCCCGCCAAGGTGCCGGTGCCGTCGGGGTGTCTGCTGGCGATCGATTACAGCCACACTCCCCCTGTGCTGGCCGTGCGGCTGCAGGAGATGTTCGGCAGCGCCCGCGCGCCGGCGCTGCTGGAGGGGCGCCTGGCGGTAACCCTGCACCTGCTCTCCCCCGCCGGTCGCCCGGTCCAGATCACCCAGGACCTCGATGGCTTCTGGAGCGGCAGCTACCGGCAGGTGCGCGCCGAGCTCCGAGGCCGCTACCCGCGCCATCCCTGGCCTGAGGATCCCCGCCAGGCCCTGCCCACGAGCCGCGCCAAACCTGCTTCACCCAAGTAAG